>CANRLD010000119.1 GCA_947631375.1 uncultured Methylophaga sp.
ACGTTATCCTAAGGTACATTTGAAGCTGCATCAGGGAAGCCCGGACGAGATTGTGAAAATGATGATCGAAGGTGATGCAGATATTGGAATTGCCACGGAAGCGCTGGGCAGTATTCCGGAACTTGCCAGTTTTGCCTACTACCATTGGCAGCATGCGGTTATTGTGTCAGCCGATCATCCGTTGACCAAGGTGGAAAAACTGACACTGGCGGCTATTGCTGAATTTCCGATCATTACCTATCACGAAGGCTTTACCGGACGAGCAACCATTGACAAGGCTTTTCTGGATGCGGGTATTGAGGCGGATATCGCCATCTCAGCATTGGATGCGGATGTGATTAAATCGTATGTTGAGCTGAATCTGGGCGTTGGCGTGGTAGCGGACATGGCCTATGATGCCGAGCGCGACACGAAACTGACCCTGTTAAAGTCCGAACATTTGTTTGAGCAGAACGTGACCAAGATAGCTGTCAGAAAAGGGCATTATCTACGGCAGTTTGCTTATGACTTCATTCAGCTTTGTGCCCCGGATCTGCATGAAGCAGATGTGAGAACCGCCATTTCCCTATAGCGTTACTGCCAAGTCAGGATTTTGCTGTTAACCAACAGCTTGAGTGCAGCTGTTTGTGCTGATAAACCATCAATTGATGACGATACGTTGCAGCAGCTCTGCTTTTATCACCGGGCTATATTCCGGATTGGCAACAGTTTTCTGGCCCAATATCGGGAGGGGGAAACTGAGGCCAGTCGCGCCGACTATAACGCACAGCGCGACAGTGTTGCCGGTTTACTGAGCCAGCCGCAGAACATCATGCTGCAGATAACCGCGACTAGAAAATAACACATTAATTCAATCTTACTGTTTTGCTTTTGCAATATAATGATATGATATATCAATACAGTTGTAAGGGATGAGTAATGAAAGATAAGCTGGCAATAGCGTGCTCGAGCGCTTGTATGATCCATTGTTTACTGCTGCCAATCGTTATTGGTTTCTCGACCGTCGGTTTCTTCGGTGTCTGGTTGACCGAGGAATGGGTACACCAGTTAATGCTCTTGCCTGTCATGTTATTAGCAGCGTTAAGCTTGCCAGGCGCTTATAACAAACATAAAAATCAGTGGCCATTATTGCTGGGCGGGCTGGGTGTTTCAGTACTCTTGTCTGCTTTTCTGGTTGCGGAATCACTGGAAACCATACTGACGGTATTGGGTAGTTGCCTGCTGATCATTGCCCATCTGTGGAACCGTAATTTGTCTTTACGGTTTATGTCTAACCTTAAGGGCAGCCAAGTTGCTGAACAGGGCTGAAGAGCAGATTACTATCCCTGTTACGTTGCCAAAAAGCAGGCAAATGCTGTTGGATAGCTTGCCGGCTGATTAACTCACTAGAAGCATCATCTGCATATCGGTAAGATGACGGAAACTCTATCGTTAACCTTATATTTTGCTGAGTAACCGGGAGGTAACACAACATGCGATCAATGTTGTATTTCATGGCGATTTTGACAACAGGCATGGGGACAAGTGCACTGGCTCATGAACATCATCATGAAGGCCATCGGCATCATGGTGCTCATGTGCACGGCATGGCGACGCTTGATTTGGTCGCGGATGCTAACAACATCATGATTCATTTGCGTTCTCCGCTGGTCAATTTGCTGGGGTTTGAGCATCAACCAGTAACCACTCAGCAGGAGACGGCTTATCATGACTTGCACCAGCAGTTACTGGCACTGGAGACGCTGCTAACCGCTCAGGGAACGGATTGTCAGGCTGAAGATATTGAAATAGCCGATCCTTTTACCGGGGATGAGGAAGCATTACATGCGGATATTGAGGTCAGCTACTTTTTACACTGCAACAATGCTGATGGTTTAACCGCACTGGCGGTAAATCTGTTTACCCATTATGAGCGTTTGGAAACCATTGAGGTACAAATGATATTACCTTCAGGACAACACCATATACAGCTCACCGCCCAGCAAACTACTATCCGGATCAACTAATGTCGACAATTGATATTGATAAAATTATCGCGCAGGCAGAACGCAGCTGTCGTGATAACGGTGTTCGACTGACCAGTAAACGCAAACAGATTCTGGAAGTATTACTGCATGCCGGTGCGCCGCGTTCCGCTTATGAAATTGCCGATCTTTATCGTCAACAAACGACTGAAAAGATTCCGGTGATGTCGGTGTATCGAATGCTGGATTTTCTGATGCAAAACGATCTGGTGCATAAATTAACGTCAAATAATAAATTTATCGCCTGTGCGCATATTGCTTGCTCACATTCACATCAGATACCGCAATTTCTGATCTGCGATAACTGCCAGCAGGTGCGTGAAATCGGTGTTGATGAACAACTGATTAATGCACTGGAAGAAAGCATTGAAGACAATCAGTTTCATCTGAACAGTCCGCAACTGGAATTGCACGGCGTGTGCAAAGCCTGTCAGCAGTAACACTCCAGCAGCAGATTATTCCCGATAAGGCTCGATATTGTCGGCGGTCAGTGCATAAGCTGCTACCGCAATCTCGTTTTCAATCAATGTTGTTGTCAGCGTGCCATCTACCCAGGAGGGATCATAAAGGTTCTGCTGAGCGACACCTTGTTTAGTGGTGACATAGATAATCTGATTGGGTGGTGGCGGTGGCAGATGAATACAGGCACCAAAATAGGGCACCAGGAAAAATTCGGTGACCAGCTGTTGCTCGTTCATTTCCACTGGGACAATAAAGCCGGGTAGCCGGATTTGCTGCTGGTCATACTCAGGTTTGACTTCGGCAGAGGTCAATGCCTGTTGATAGCGATCATCGGTGGCTTGTTCCAGCGCGCCGAGTAATTGATTACTGATCTGATCCTCAAAGGAACCATCCTCAATCTCGTTAAGATATTCAGGTGGATTCATTAGAGCATCAAGATCATCATCGGGGATCAGTTCGACCCAATCAATTTCCTTATAGGATTGATTGGCCAAAGCAGGTTGAGCAGATAACAAGGTGCTGCAGATCAGTAAAAAAAACCAGGATTTTTTTGAAACTAAAAAGGTCATTACAGAGGTTCCAAAAGGGGGAGTAAATAAAATGCTATGTTATAGCAATTACCCGTTTATAAAAATTATCTATCAACTCATTCAGTCACGACATGTTTACTCCTCCAGCCATTCAAATTAAAGACTGTCTGTTTCGTTATCCGCAGGCTTCAGACAACGCATTGTTGCAGATTGCTCACTGGCAAGTTGCGAAAGGTGAAACCGTATTTATTCATGGCCCATCTGGTTCAGGAAAATCCACACTATTGAATCTACTCGCCGGCATTTTGTTGCCCCAGCAAGGAAAAATCATGCTCAATGGGGTTGAGCTGACCGCACTCAGTCACCGGCAGCGTGACGCTTTTCGGGCACAGCATATTGGCATGGTGTTTCAGCGGTTTAATCTGATTCCCTATTTAAATGTGGCTGACAATATCAGGCTTGCCAGTCATATTGCCAAGCAGACTGGAGACGCATTGCAACAACGCCAGCTTCAACTGATGAGCGCATTGCAGCTGGATGATGAATTGTTACTTCGATCTGCACATCAACTGAGCGTTGGTCAGCAACAGCGGGTGGCGATTGTACGAGCATTGATCAATCAGCCGGCATTATTGATTGTTGATGAGCCGACTTCTGCACTTGATAGTGATGCGCGTGACAGTTTTATCACAGTGTTATTGGAACAGATCGCTGCGTTGCGGACAACGTTGATTTTTGTCAGCCATGATCGGAGCCTGGCAGGTCACTTTTCCAGCCAGCTAGCGATCAACTCCCTGATGGCGAAGGAGGCTGGCTATGTTAATTAAACTTGCCTGGAAAAGCCTGCTGGCACGCCGGATCAGTGTGTTGCTGACTATACTGATGATGACTGTCAGTATTTTTGTGTTGCTGAGTGTGGAAACCATACGTCATCAGGCCAAGGACAGTTTCAGTAAAACGGTTTCCGGGGTGGATCTTATCGTAGGTGCGCGCACCGGACAGGTGAATTTATTATTGTATTCGGTATTTCATATTGGTACGCCGACCAATAATATTTCCTGGCAGAGCTATCAGGACATCGCTGCGCAACCAGTAGTAGAGTGGACAATTCCGCTATCCTTGGGCGATTCACATCGCGGCTACCGGGTGGTAGGGACGACGACAGATTTTTTTACTTTTTTCCGCTTTGGTAATAAGCAGTTGTTGAGTTTTCAGCAGGGAGAAGCTTTCCATGCGCCTTTTGAGACCGTTATTGGCGCCGAGGTTGCCAGACAGTTAGGTTATCAGCCCGGTGATGAGATTGTACTGGCACATGGTCTGGTCAGCACCCGTTTTTCGCAGCATGCCGATCACCCTTTCAAGGTCAGCGGTGTACTGGCAGCAACAGGAACACCGGTAGATCAGTCAGTGTATGTCAGTTTGCAAGGACTGGAAGCCATTCATG
Source organism: uncultured Methylophaga sp. (assembly GCA_947631375.1). Lineage (GTDB taxonomy): Bacteria > Pseudomonadota > Gammaproteobacteria > Nitrosococcales > Methylophagaceae > Methylophaga. The sequence goes on from CANRLD010000119.1 coordinate 4,461, forward strand.
CCAGCTGGCCGGGTGGCGCAGGTACCGACAATATCGCTGATCTTCAGCCACAAGCCATCACGGCGTTCATGGTCGGGCTGACATCGCGGGTGCAGACATTTAATCTGCAACGGCAGATTAATGAATACAGACAAGAACCGTTGCAGGCAATCTTACCGGGCGCGACGTTAATGTCTTTATGGGGGATGCTGGATAGTGTTGAACAGTTATTATTGCTGATTGCGGCGCTGGTGCTGCTGGGCGCATTGATTGGCATGGCAAATATGTTGCTGGTGTCGATGCGTGAACGCCGCTATGAATTATCCGTGCTCAGAGCCTTGGGATATCGACCGGTATTTTTATTTGGCCTGCTGCAGATCGAAGCGCTGTTGATCAGTCTGACCGCTATCTCCAGCGCATTTATCAGTCTTCAGTTGAGTATGTATCTACTGCGAGACTGGCTGTTGCAGGAATACGGCATTCTGCTGACACGATTATCTATTATCAACGAGTCGTTATTGATGTTACCAATGATAGTGGTTGCCAGCTTTGTAGTGGCGTTGATTCCGGCGATAAGCGCGTATCGACAGGGTTTACATCAGCAGCTGACGCTTTGATTAAATACGGCGTAACTTGGGCAAGTGCTGTTTGATATGTGATTTTATATCTTCAATATCGGATGAAAATACCAGTGCATAAATTTCCCGCTGCATGGTGTCGGTAATAAACGGATAGATTTCATAGCCTTCGGCATACAGTTCTGCACGGGCACGGCAGACTTTGCGAACACCCTCTGCAAATGCCAGATTATCGATGGCCGGCAAGTTGGAGTCGCCGAGCGTCCATTGTTGTTCTTTCCAGTGTTCAAAGCACCAGTCTGTCAGCAGCACCACCGGATCGATAGTCGTTTTCTCAATGTTATTGCTTTGCTCGTCGCTACATCCGTATAAGAACAGTATGCTGGCAAGTATTATACCGTGTCGCATTTACCACCCCTGCTGTGCTCCCGATGACACAATAATGCGTGTTTTTAGAGGCAAATACCAATGATGGACCGGTTTACTATTTGCATAATTGTTGTCAATAACCTGCTGGATTACCCTGTTCCTTGTTGTGCGAATGGCGTATCAGCGGCAGCGTTTTATGATGGATAAGTTTT
>CANRLD010000120.1 GCA_947631375.1 uncultured Methylophaga sp.
ACTATGCGTCCCCCAAGCCAATTCACGCGAAATCATAGTGGGCTCGGGCGGACGAGCAAGAGTGGCAGAAGGAAATACACCATGCGTTCCATAATTAAGCCCACCTTGAACCGGCAGCATGGTTTTACCCTGCTGGAAGTGATGATCGCTGTTTTTATTCTGGCTGTCGGCTTATTGGGTTTAGCACAACTACAAATCACCGCGATGAAATTCGCACAAACCGCGGAACTGCGCTCACAAGCCACTCTATTGGCAGGCGATATTCTCGACAGCATGCGTGCCAACCAAGCCGATGCCCATGCAGGACATTATGCGATTTCGTTAAATGATGCCTCCCCCAGCACAGCGAGTTCCGTTGCCCAGGCCGATATTGCCGCATGGCGTACCAATCTGGCCAACGTGCTACCTGCTGGCAATGGTCAAATCAATTGCGACACCTTTGATCCACTAATTGAGTTTCGCTGTGATATCACCATCGTCTGGTGTGATATCACCACGGATAATTGCAGTGATGCCGATAATGCTGACTTATCATCGATTTTCATCAGCGGGGGCATTTAAGTGCCCCCCCTCAAGCATAAGCAAACTGGTTTATCACTCGTGGAATTGATGGTCGCCCTTGTGGTTGGCCTGATTCTGGTTGCCGGAGTCATTGAGTTATTTACTAATAATCGTCAGGTTTACCGCATGCAAGACGCGCAATCACGTTTGCAAGAATCCGGACGTTACGCCATGCAGTTTTTAACAGAAAGCATCGAAAAAGCCGGTTATCTCGGTTGTGCAACCCGCTCTGATGTCATCCTCAATAACACCTTAAATGGTTCAAGCACTTTTCTTTGGGACTTCAGTCGCCCGTTGGAAGGCAATGAAGCAAGCGGCAACAACCAGTGGACGCCAACGTTAGATGCCAGCATTACTTCCGCCCTTGGTGGCAGCGATACCATCACCGTTCGCACAGTTGATTCACCTGAAATGCGCGTTGACATCCACCCAGCTTCCAGTCCGCCGGGTGAGTCAGCAATTGTTGTTCATAGCGGCACCCATCTCAGGCAAGGCGATATTGTGCTGGCGCATAATTGTGTAGCGGCAGCCGTGTTTCAGATTACCTCAAGTGATGCACAAGCCCATGGCGGTACACTGGCACATGCTGCCGGCGGAGCTTCCAACCCCGGCAATGCCACAGCAGCTTTGGGCTATCATTTTGGCGATGGCTGGATTAACCGCCTGAGCACTAACAGCTTTTATATTCGTAACAATCCTGCCGGTATTCCTTCGCTTTATCGCAAAACGTTTAATCAAGCAGCTGAAGAGCTGGTTGAAGGCATTGAGCAAATGCAAATTACCTATGGTGTGGATACCACCGGCGATGGTTCTGCCGATGAATATCGGGCTGCCGATACTGTTGGCAACTGGAACAATGTAGTTAGCGTACGTATCAGTCTGCTTGCTGTCAGTCTTCAGGATAACCTCACTGTGGATGGTCCGCAGGGATACTTCTTTAATGGTCAACAAGTTGCTCCCGAAGAAGTTGGTGATCGCAGATTACGCCGGGTATTTAGCCGAACCATTGCACTGCGTAATCGCGTGTTATAAATATGAGAATTCCAGATGATGAATAAACAACACGGCGCCGCTCTTATTGTCAGTCTGGTGATCCTAATCGTCATGACTATTATTGGGTTATCGGCAATTAGAACCAGCGTCATGGAAGAAAAAATGGCGGCCAATGCCCGCGATCAACAGATTGCGCTGCAAGCCACCGAAATGGCCTTACGAGCAGGCGAAGCCTGGATTGCCGCGCAGACAACCGAACCTGACGTAACAGATAACGGCAGCAGTAATATCTGGACCGCCAATATCATGAGTACCGATGATGATGTCGCCGACAGTTGGTGGCACCAGCAAAATCAAGCCTGGTGGGATGCAAATGGTGTTCAGGCAAACTCTGATGTTACGTTCAGCAGCAATGAAGCAGAGATTGCGGTCAACCGGCCGCGCTACATTATCGAATATCAACAATATGTCGGTGATGATCTGTTAATCGGCACCGGCAGCACGACGACAGGACGTTCTTTTTATCGTATTACCGCCCGCGGCACCGGAGCCAGCGAACAAGCCAGAGTAATGCTGCAAAGCACCACCGCCAAAAGATATTAAGGATGATGAAAATGCGCGTTTTTATTCGGACGCTTTTGAGTTTTTTTCTGTTGGCGAGTTGTTCAGTCAATAGTGCGCCGCTCAGCTTGAGTAATGTACCGCTTTACTTGGGCGGTTCTGTCGATCCAAACATCATGTTTATTCTGGATGATTCAGGCTCGATGATGTTTGAAACCATGCCCGACTCGTTAACCAACCTGTTTTCACAAAGCTGTTGTACCAACTATCAAATGTGGGTTTACCCACGGGTGAATGGCTTACATGGCGCAGGTGATTATGCTGCCACACGCGTGCCCTCTTTTACTCAAAACAGCATTATGAACCGGGTGTTTCGTTCATCCTATGTCAACACGCTGTATTACAACCCCGCTGTCACCTATCTGCCATGGGTTAAAGCTGATGGTAGCACCATGCCAAATGCCATCCCATCTGCTGCTCCTAACCGCCCATTATTTCCAAGTTTTGGCACCCGCAATCTGACAGCAAATAACACCCAAACTGTTCCGTGGATGGATAACCGAAGTAATTCAAGTACTAATCAGTCACGCTCCTTCTATCCTGCAGTTTATTGGACCTATACCGGTCCTGAAGTAGCCGATCTAAATGCGGCGATCTCAAACAGCAATAGTGCCTTGTGGACAGCCAGCAATTACACCCGCACGGAAATTCGCTCCACGACAGCAACCTATAGTGGTCATGGCCGTGAAAACCGAACAGAATGCTCGGGCGGTGTCTGCACCTATGCACAGGAAATTCAGAACTTTGCCAATTGGTACACTTATCATCGAAATCGCATATTTGCGGCCAGAGCCGGGATTGGTCGCGCTTTCGCTACCCAACCCGACACCATGCGTATTGGTTATGGCACGATCAATAAAAGTTCAAGCGCTGTAGACGGTGTTTCCACCGATACCATCATCACTGGCGTCAGACCCTTTACTGGCAGTAACCGCACCGCTTTTTACTCTTCTCTTTATGAAAGGGCTATTGATCAAGTCGGTACGCCGTTGCGCCGTGCACTAGGTGCTGCGGGTCAATACTATAGCCGTACAGATGCGCGCGGTCCGTGGAGCACAACGCCGGGACAAACGGGTGGAGAAGATCTGATTTGCCGCCAAAGTTATACCATCCTGATGTCTGATGGCGCGGCTTCCGGTACCAATACAAATGCAGCGTCAGGAAATGCAGCTCAAAACAACGATGGCACCAGCAATAATTCCACCACCAACTCCAATCCAGAGGGTGCAGACTTTACTTACAGCCCGACCGCGCCATTTAGCGATAATTTAAGTAGTACGCTAGCGGATGCCGCTATGTACTATTGGAAACGAGACTTGCGTCCTGATCTGGACAACAAAGTCCCCACAAACAGTTTAGATCCTGCCTTTTGGCAACATATGGTGACTTACACGGTTGGGCTGGGGGTCTCTGGCTCAATTGATCCGGAAGAAGCATTTGCAGCAATTGGCACAAAAACAACGATTAACTGGGGAGATCCGGACTACGCGAACTCAAACTGTACTGGAGATGCTTGTATCGCCCGGCAGGATGACTTCTTACATGCGGCAGTAAACTCTCGTGGCGGTTTTTTCAGTGCAGCAGAACCCGACACCTTTGCTCGTGAACTTGCCAATGTGCTTTCCAATATTGCCGACAGGACATCTTCGGCCTCATCTGTTGCTTTGAATTCCGGCTCCATTTCCAGCGACAGCAACGTTTTTCAAGCACGTTTTAATAGTGGCGACTGGACCGGGCAATTACTGGCATTCCCTATTGATACCGCCAGTGGCAGCTTGGCCGTCGCCAAGTGGGATGCCAGAAACCTTATTCCCGCGGCAACTGACAGAACCATCCTGACCTTTGATGGCACCCAAGGTCAGCCGTTTAGATGGGCCAATATCAGTAATTCACAACAGGCACTGCTCAACAATGATCAAACAGTGCTGGACTACCTGCGCGGCCAGCAAAGTAACGAACTCAATAACGGCGGTAACTTTCGCAATCGCCAATATTTACTCGGCGATATTATTAATTCAGCGCCTGCTTTTGTAGCTGCACCGGCGCAGCGTTATCCGGATAACTGGGGAACAGGCGCAGCGGAAAACGCCAATACTTACTCCAGTTTTGTCGGAGCAAATCGGACAAGAACACCCATCGTTTACGTTGGCGCCAATGATGGTATGTTGCATGCGTTTCATGCTGATACTGGCGTAGAACTGTTTGCTTATGTGCCTGGCGCGGTCTATAGCCATCTTACTGGTCTGACCGATCCCAACTATGCTCATCGCTATTATGTAGATGGCAGCCCGACAGTGGTTGATGCGTACATCAATGGCAGTTGGCGTACTGTTCTGGTTTCGGGACTTGGCGCCGGTGGGCAGGGCATTTTTGCTCTGGACGTTACCAACCCGAACGCTTTTCTCAACGAAAGTAGCGCTGCAAATAACGTTTTGTGGGAGTTTACTGATGCTGATGATGCTGACATGGGATACACCTATGGCCAACCCAGTATCGTTCGTTTGCAAAATGGCGATTGGGCGGCAATATTCAGTGGCGGCTACAACAACTCGGTAAATAATGCTCTGGATGGCGATAACAGTAATGATAGCACCACCGGCAATGCTGTGCTCTATCTAGTAAACCTTGCAGATGGCAGTCTGATCAAAAAGTTTGACACTGGTGTCGGCAGCTTTGATGATCCTACCGGCAATAAGCGCCCTAATGGTTTGGCGTCGCCTGCGGCTGTGGATATCGATGGCGACACCATCGTTGATTATATTTACGCTGGGGATTTATTTGGCAATGTCTGGAAAGTGGATGTAACCGCTAGCAATCCTGCCAACTGGAGATTCGCATTTGGAACCGTTACCGCTCCTGCCCCGCTCTATCAAGCCTGTCATGGCACGACCTGTACATCGGAAAATGTACAGCCGATTACCACGCGCCCACAAGTTGTGCGCCACCCAAGCTCAAACGGTTATCTTGTTCTGTTCGGCACCGGTAAATACTTTGAAATCGGCGATAACAGCACCAACAATCAAGTGACACAATCATTTTATGCGATTTGGGATAAGGCGGAGGAAACGCTCACGTCGTTTAATCGCAGCAAATTAAAAGCACGCACTATTACCGATGAGATTAACCATAATGGTACAGATTATCGGATTACTTCGGCGGACTCCCCAGGAACAGAGATAGACTGGGAAAAGGAACTCGGTTGGTACATAGATCTGCAAAGTCCCGGAGCTGACTCCAATCTGGGCGAAAGACAGGTCAGTAACGCCATCGTCCGTAATGGAAAAATCATTTTCACAACCTTATTGCCTTCTGATGACCCTTGTGAGTTTGGTGGTTCAGGCTGGCTGATGGAGCTGGATTTACGCACTGGCGCACGCTTGCTGTATTCGCCTTTTGATACCAATGATGACGGTTTCTTTAATG
>CANRLD010000121.1 GCA_947631375.1 uncultured Methylophaga sp.
GCCATCAAGCTGATAGCAGAGCTGACTAAAACAGCTGAGCCGGCTTTGGATAACCGGCCTGGTTTTCTCTCTCTCATTATATCCTCCTATTTTTAACTGGATGTCAGCTTGCGCTGACCCTGTGTCTCAGAACACATTCGGGAATGTGACTTTGCACGAGGAATATCATCAGTTTTAATAAGAATGGGGGATAGAGCCGGCTGCCACCTTTGCTGCAGGGAAATTGTCACATAATGGTCAGGGTGAATAACTTTTTATGTTATTCCCAGGAACTCTTCGCTAGTGATGCAGTAACTAGCGTTATAGCTTGCTTGATGTTGCGTTTACTCGGTGTTTGGCGGATGGATCAAGCCGATCTTTTGTGCCAGAAAAATAATGTCGGCGAGTTTGGTTGTGCCTAGTTTTCGCATCATATTGGTTTTGTAGTTCGATACCGTTTTGGGAGCAAGAGTCAGGCTTCTAGAGATTTCTTCAATACTCATTCCTTCGGCTACCATTCTGAATACGGCAAACTCTTGGTGTGACAAAGAGTCGATTTTCTGGTCAGTTCTTATCAGTTTCTCCATGGCGATGGATTTGGCAATGTCTGTGCCCAAATAATGACGTTTCTCTGCGACCGATTTAACGGCTTCGATAAGAATATCTGCTGAGCAGGACTTGGTGATATAGCCAATGGCCCCGAGTTCCAAGGCCCGCACGGCTAATGTGGTTTCTTCATGCATGCTGCAGACGAGGATCCGGGCATTTTTGTCCCGGTTACAGATGCGTCTTACACATTCCAGACCCCCGGTTCCAGGCATTGTGAGATCGATGATGCAGACTTTTGGTTGTAACGCGATAAAGGCCTGATAGCCATCTTCTGCGTTGGCGGACTGGCCAATAACTTCGAACCCTGCCGATTCCAGCAATTGCTGGTAACCATCCCTTAAAATGGCATGATCATCTATTAATAAGATGCTTATGCGTGACTTATTCATTTTTGCTGCCTCATCATTAAACTCTTCAAATAATGTTATTGTCCGATTAACGGTATGCTTAACCCCAAGACGGCTCCACTAGGAGTGGCCCGGTGTAAATAAAACTGGCCATTAAGTGCATGAACCCTTTCTCGAATCCCGATTAATCCCAGTCCTTTACCCATCGCTTCATCTGGTACCAACCCCTTACCATTGTCGCGGATTGTCAGATGAATACCGCCGGGCTGGTTTGACTTGTTCTGAGTGACAAGATCAATAAAAATTTTATCGGCACCGGCGTGGCGAGTTATGTTGGTCAATGCTTCCTGAAAACAGCGGTAAACGGTTAATGCGGTGTCGTACCCTACGGCGTTGTCATCCACATCAATACCAAGACGGACTTCATAATCAGGAAAAGATAACTGCCACTGTGAAACAAGATCCTCAACGGCTGCTGATAAACCTACGGTTTCGAGATCGGGCGGTTTTAGACTGCGTAATTGTGATCGGGTAACATTCCGTAGATATGCGGCGCTGTCCTGAATCGTTTTGAGAATACTTTGCAGCTTTGGATCATCCGTTTTAATTTTAATAGCAACGGACGCGTTGACATCAATTGCAGCAAGGTATTGACCAAAAACATCATGTAACTCAGAGGCTAAGTGACTACGTTCGGCTTCCCTTACCTGAGTAATATGTTTTATCAGTGCCCGGTTTTGTGACAATAGCGTTGCATTGTCGGCATTTTGTAATTCAAGCTCGCGTTTGATTTCCAGATTGCGCTGTAAGGTCTCCTGCAAATCGTTATAACGACGGCGGCTGAACCACATAAAGCCTGAGCTTAACACTAGCAGGACAAAAATAATTTCATCCAGTTGATAAATTTCTCCGAGTTTTGCCCAATCAATCCAGCGTTCAGCAAGATCAAAATATCCCGCAACCAGATAGGTCACCAGTGACGTTGCCAAAATAATAGCGAGATCGATCTTTCCTCTGCTTTTCTTATCCGCGATGGATAATTTTGTTGATGACATTCAGACACTACCTGCCATTTAAATAAATCATCTATTTTATGATGATTAATTTTATTATGTATATGCGAATATTGATGAGAATTAGAAAAAAATCGGAAAACAGGAAAAAGTCATAATAAAAACCATGATTACTTCCCTATTTTACATAAGATAACTGCTCTATTTGGCGGTATTAGACACTCTGTAGGATAAGCAGGGTTGTTATTGGAGCATATGATTAATGAAAAAAATAATTAGTAGAATAGTGATGGCAGCATCGATAGGTTTGTTGATGTCAGCTAGTGTTTATGCTGATTCCATGATAAAGGAGCCGATACCTGAGTTTGAGTTTGTGAAAATGTTTTCAGGAAAAGATGCTGATTTTGTCAAGCAGCATCTTGGTGAACCAGATGAAGTTATGAAGCGTGAGAATGACAGTGGAAAGGTTGAGTTCTGGATTTATAAGAATATCGTTGAAATCGGCAAATCCGATGAAACATATAAATATACTCAGATTGGCATTATAAATGGCTATGTTGAAACGCTGGGCAATACAAACAGAACGCCAAAATAATTTTTTATGAGAAATAATAAGGTCATAATGTGAAAAAGGTTTTTAATAAATTACTCTTAATGGGCTTAACTACCGTATTAATGAGCGTCAGTGCGTTTGCCCATGGACCAACTCCTCAGCGTGTTGATGAACAAATTACAATTAATGCAGACGTCGCGACCGTCTGGCAGCAAGTAAATGCTTTTGATCAATTAGATGAATGGCATCCTGCCGTTGAGTCTATTGTGATGCAGGATGCAACAACACGCGTTGTTACCTTGAAGTCAGGTGGTGAAATTACCGATAGCCTGGATGAGTCCGATGAAGAACGTCATTATGTCGGCTACCGGTTATTAACAGAAAATGTCGACGCAATGCCAGTCAGTTTTTATACGATCAGTCTTGGGGTAGAAGCCGCTGATGAGGGTAGTGTGGTTACTTGGAGCGGCCGGTTTTATCGGGCGGATACCGGTAATTTTCCACCAGAGCATCTTAATGATGAGGCTGCCGTTAAAGCGATGACTGATTATGCCAGATCAGGTCTGGAAGGATTGAAAGCCAGTGTGGAAAAATAAATCGTGATTTCTAGCAAGGCATTTGTTTTTTTGCTCGCGCTTGTTCCGGCTGTTGCCGTTGCGAACGAGTTTTATATAACCAGCCAGGCAGCCGGTCAATTGTCTGTTTTTGATGCGGCAAATACAGAGATCAAAAAGATCGTGGCTGTAGCCGATGGACCTGCAATGGTCGTTGCTGATCCGTATGGGAAAGCAATTTATGTTTCTCATCCTGAACAAGGGAAAATATCAGTTCTCGATCCTGATAATTACCAACTGGTAACGGAGATTAAGACAGGTGGTCAGCCGTTCGCCATGGTAATGGATAGCCAGAAACCACAACTGTTTGTCAGTGACTGGTTTAGAAATACGGTTCTCGTAATCAATACCAGTAGTAATCAACTGGTTGATTTGCTGGCGGTCGGAGACAGCCCGGCAGGAATTACCATTGACCTGGCTGGACGAAAAGTTTTTGTGGCAAACCGTGAAAGTAACTCTTTGATGGTGCTTGATGCCGATATCCCTGCCCTGCACGCCACGATTAAAACAGGTGAGAATCCCTATGCAGTAGCGTTTAATCCGCATAATGGGCATATATATGTTACCTGTGTGCAGGATGACTCATTGACGGTTATCGATTCAAAAACTTACCAAAAAGTTGCTGAACTGAAACCGGGACGTGCACCATATGGAGTGGCCGTCAGTGACGATGGCAAGCAGTTTTATGTTGTCAATCAGAACGATAATAATCTGGTAATTTTCGATGCAGAAAGTTTACAACTCACCACAACCATTAACACCGAAAAAATGCCTGAAAGTGTTGTGTTGTCAGACGATCAACAGTATGCATACGTCACCAACTGGTTTAGCAACTCACTTTCAGTCATTGACTTGGAAAAAGCAAAACAAGTTGATGCCATTACGTTAGAGCAAGGGCCACGCAGTATTAGCGCACAGCCATAACGAGCGCGCTTTCGCGGGGTGATTTGCTAGATCGCCCCGTGATAGCCGAGTTGTCGCCAGGCTTCGTAAAGAATAATTGCCGTTGCATTTGAGAGATTCAAGCTGCGGCTATTTGCATGCATCGGGATACGAATTTTCTGATGATCTGCCAGGCTATTCAGCAGGGTTGCCGGCAATCCACGGGATTCCGGGCCAAACAAGAGAATACTTTCATCTTCAAATGTGGCTTGATGATAAAACTGTCCGGCCTTGGTGGTGCAAGCAAATAACGGTCGGTTTGTTTGCCACTGGGTGAATGCTGAAAAATCGGAGTGTACTTTGACGTTGGCGAACTCGTGATAATCCAGTCCAGCCCTTCTCAGACGCTTGTCATCCAGCACAAAAGCCAGTGGTTCTATCAGGTGCAGTTGTGCACCGCTGTTGGCGCATAGACGAATAATGTTGCCGGTATTTGGCGGGATCTCCGGTTCATAAAGTGCAATATGCAGCACGATCAGCTGTGGCTGATTTGAGTCGTTGGATCGACATACAGCGTCAGCTTTTGTCCCGGTCTCAACAAGGTCCGGTCACTCAGCCCATTCCACTCTTTTACCTTATCCACGGTGACATTGAATTTACGGGAGATCCCCCAGAGTGAATCACCGCTACGGATGGTGTAATTGATTGCTCTCAGGTTTTCTACGGTTTGTGTTGGTTGCCAGATCACCAGTTGCTGTCCGGAGTGGAGGGTGTCAGATGGCGTTTTTTCATTCCATTGAATCAAGTCCATCACATCAACAGAATGCGCTTTGGCGATATTCCACCATGTATCCCCTTGCTTTACAGCATATTGCAGCTTTTTGCCTTGTTGTAATTGTTTTTTAGCAGCTAATGCCGCCTCGGCTTCATCGGCTTGTGCGGAAGAAACGGGGATAAGTAGATGGTTGCCGGCACGAATAAAACTGGTGTTAATGTTATTGGCTTTTTTCAGCTCGGAAACGGTCGTTTGATGCTTGGAGGCAATGGTGCTGAGTGACTCACCCGGTTGTATCTCATGTCGTTTCCAGCGCAGCCTGTCTTCCACTGAAAGATCGGACAAAGCTGTTTTAAAGGATTGTGCTTTTGTTTTAGGTAACACTAACTGGTGGGGACCTTGCGGCGCCGTTGCCCAGCGGCTGAATCCAGGATTCAGTAAAGACAGTTCATCCAATGTGATGTCAGCTAGCTCGGCTGCCAGTGCAAGATCAATCTGACTGCCAACATTGACTACGCTGAGATAAGGCTGGTTGGCAATTGGGCTTAGGTGCAAATCATATTGTGCTGGTTGTTTTACCAAGTGGGCGACAGCAAATAACTTTGGCAGGTAAGCTGTGGTTTCTGCCGGTAGCTCGAGGGACCAGAAGTCCGTTGGCAGTCCTGCTTCCTGATTGCGCTTGATCGCCCGGCTAACGGTTCCTTCGCCGGCATTGTACGCCGCTAGCGCGAGCTCCCAGTCATTGAAATCATTGTGGAGTTTTTGCAGGTAATCCAGCGCGGCATGGGTCGACAGCAGAATATCGCGCCGCCCGTC
>CANRLD010000122.1 GCA_947631375.1 uncultured Methylophaga sp.
GCTTCTTCATAGACCTGACGTGCCTGGTAAATCTGCAGTTCCGGAGCGGTCATTTTTTCCATGACTGCCAGACCGATATTACGCATGGCGAGAATATCAGAAGTGGTCAGGTAGGAAAGCACGTTTTCATAGACGTGACGTTCTTCCAGCGTCAGTTTATGACGATAGTCATGAACGTCCTGAGCCATGTTGATGTCCAGTGGCGTCCAGTGATTTTTGTTGGCATTTAAAAAGTAGTTCCATGCCCACGGATACTTGAATGGCGCAAGCTGATTAATATCAGCCTGCCCATTTACTACACGTTTGTCGTCGGCATTGACGGCTTTTGCATTCGCTGGCAACTCACTGACACTGGCTTTTGCAGGCGCTGGTGTGTCAAGTTCATTGGCCGCCTTTTGCGCAGGAGGAAGCAGCTCATTGTCTACGATATCGGTGGCCGGTTTTTCGGCAAGTGGATCATCCCAGTTAAACATTATTGACAAGCCTCGCAGTCTGGTTCCAAGATTGAACAGGCTTTAGGCGCATCAAGGCCTTCGCCTGAAATAAAGTCATCTTCTTGTTTGGCAACCGGCTTTAATACCGGCGGTGAAGCTGGATTGTTCATGCTGGTTGTTGTCGGTGCTGCACTGGTTTTTTCCTGACCTGTTGCGCCCATTGAACGCAGATAATAAGTCGTTTTCAGGCCGCGAACCCAGGCCAGTTTGTACAGGTTATCCATTTTCTTGCCGGAAGGTTCCGCCATGTACAGGTTCAAGCTTTGCGCCTGATCAATCCATTTCTGGCGACGTGACGCAGCTTCAATCAACCAGCGGGCATCCATTTCAAAAGCCGTGGTGTACAGCGCTTTCAGTTCGTTTGGCACTCGGTCAATGCTTTGCAGGCTGCCGTCAAAATATTTGAGGTCATTGATCATCACTTCATCCCACAGACCACGTTTTTTCAGGTCTTCCACCATATAAGGATTAATGACGGTAAATTCACCCGACAAGTTTGATTTCACAAACAGGTTCTGATAGGTCGGTTCAATCGACTGACTGACGCCACAGATATTGGAAATGGTTGCTGTCGGTGCAATGGCCATCGTGTTGGAGTTACGCATGCCCTGACGTTTGATTTTGTCGCGAAGGGCATCCCAATCCATGGTTTTACTTTCATCCTGTTGCAAGTAATCACCACGCGCTTCTTTGAGGATTTTGATGGAGTCAATCGGCAGAATGCCTTTGCTCCACAAGCTGCCTTCGTAGGATTTATATTTGCCACGCTCTGCGGCCAGATCTGATGAAGCATCAATGGTGTAATAGCTGATTGCTTCCATTGATTCATCAGCAAACTTGACAGCCTCTTCAGAAGCATAGGGTAGACGCAGTTTATACAGTGCATCCTGAAAACCCATAATGCCAAGTCCGACAGGGCGGTGCAGCAGGTTGGAGTGACGTGCTTGCGGTACGCTGTAGTAGTTGTACTCAATGACATTATCCAGCATGCGCATAGCAGTACGAACGGTCTTTTGCAGTTTTTCCTTGTCCAGCTTACCGGTTTCATCAATGTGCTGAACCATATTGATTGAACCGAGGTTACACACCGCGATTTCCTGATCAGAGGTGTTCAAGGTGATTTCGGTACACAGGTTTGAGCTGTGTACAACGCCGACATGTTGTTGCGGACTACGCAGGTTGCAAGGGTCCTTGAAAGTGATCCAGGGATGGCCGGTTTCAAACAGCATACCGAGCATTTTGCGCCACAAGTCCGTCGCCGGCATTTGTTTGAAGTTGCGTATTTCGCCGCGTGCCGCTCGTTCTTCATATTCGCAGTAGGCTTTTTCAAATGCCAGTCCGGTCAAGTCGTGCAGATCGGCAACTTCTTCTGGTGAGAATAATGTCCATTGGCCTTCTTCAGCGACGCGTTTCATAAACAGGTCAGGAATCCAGTTGGCAGTATTCATATCGTGGGTACGACGGCGATCATCACCAGTGTTTTTACGTAAATCCAAGAATTCTTCCACGTCGATATGCCAAGTTTCCAGGTAAGCGCAGACCGCGCCTTTACGTTTACCGCCCTGATTAACGGCGACTGCGGTGTCATTGGCGACTTTCAGGAATGGCACAACACCTTGTGATTTACCGTTGGTGCCTTTGATATGTGCGCCCAGACCACGAACACGGCTCCAGTCATTACCCAGTCCGCCGGCATATTTTGACAACAGGGCATTGTCACGCATGGCACTGTAAATACCACTCAGATCGTCTGGAATCGTCGTCAGATAGCAAGAAGATAATTGCGGACGCAGTGTGCCCGAATTAAACAGCGTTGGGGTGGAGCTCATGAAATCGAAACTGGATAGCAGGTTATAAAACTCTATTGCCCGCGACTCCCGATCGATTTCGTTGATTGCCAGTCCCATTGCCACACGCATATAAAAAGCCTGAGGCAATTCAAAACGGGTGCCATCAAAGTGGATAAAGTAACGGTCATACAAGGTTTGCAGGCCGAGGTAGGTAAAGCTGAAATCATTGTCCGCTTTTAGGGCGTCGCCCAGACGATCCAGGTCGTATAACCCCAGCTCTGGATCAATCAGTTCGTGCTCGATAGCCGTGCGAATATAGGTTTTAAAGTATTCCTTGTATTGCTCGGCCATTTCCTGTTGTGATGCTTGCCGGGGCGTGCGGTACACAAAGCTCAAGGCTTCGCGACGGATACTGTCCATCAATAAACGTGCTGCCAATGTGCTGTATTCAGGATCTTTTTCAATAAAGGTGCGTGCCGCCATAACCAGGGCTTTTTCGACATCTTTTTCTTTTACGCCGTCGAAAATATTGCGTTGGGTATCACGTAGCACCACGTCACTATCGACATGTAGAAGACCTTCGCAGGCTTCATCGATCAGGTTGCGTAAACGCGCAATATCCAATGGCTGGCGAGAACCATCATCAAGCGTGACATGCAGGGTGGTTTCATTGGCAGGTTGTGGATGTTTACGTTCTTCTTCTGCTCGTTTCTGTGCTTGTTGTTCACGGTAAACCACATAAGAACGGGCCACTTTGTACTCACCAGCGCGCATCAAGGCAAGTTCGACCTGATCCTGGATGTCTTCGATATGTACCGTACCGCCATCATCCAGGCGACGTAACAGGTTGTCGCTGATCTGGGTGGTCAGTTCGGCAACGGTTTCGTGAATGCGGCGGCTGTCTTTTGCTGCTTCGCCTTCGACCGCTAAAAAGGCCTTGGTCATGGCAACAGCAATTTTGCTGCTGTCAAAATCGGTTACCTTGCCATTACGACGGATAACTTTGTAGCCGGTTTCAGAGGAGGGTTGTGTATAGTTTTCTGCTTCGCTCGCCATGGTGATTTTCCCTGCGTTGTGTGGTAAGGCTTAAAAACGGTAAACCACAACAAATTGTGGTTGTGAATTAATTAAACCACAAGATAATGTGTTTTTGACATCTTAGCAAGAGGATAAACAGTCGATATGTTGTGCATTAGATGTGGATAACTCTGGCTGGATCTGACGGTAACCGAGCAGCCATGCTGCGGTATGCAGAATTATCGTTAATCGGGCGAGTGAGGCTCTTTCTGCAACTTATCTCGCCCGGTGACAAAAATGTATGAAGCTCCGGCGCTGAGTGTAAACGAGAAGCTGCTGTTGATCCTTGTGATCCGTTCTATAACGTTTCGTTCATCGAAACGGCAGATTCTTTTAAAAGCGATTTTACCAGATCAATTTCAGCGCGATCGTCTGTCTGGACGACGACAGTCCAGTCATTTTCCTGACTGGCTTCGATGGTTTTGGTGATCAACGGATCGTGATCCGGACGGATGGAAATGGCTCCGGCCAGCATCATGCCGAAAACCGCACCGAAAAAGATAAACACCAGATAGGTAAACAAGGGACTTGAGCGTGTCATTTCTGGACCACTGATCGACAAAATAGTGGCTAACAGCAGACCGGAAATAGCCCCGATAAGGCCGAGCCAGCCATGTGATTTGACAATGGTTTTGGCAATACTCTGGCTTTCCGGTTCGATTTTCTTACTCAGGTTACTATCATGGGGTTTGACTATACTGATGACGGCAGGTGAGATATTGCCTTTATTAATCAGCGTCTGCCGGGCAGCATTAGCGGAAAGTTCATTGGTATATATAGCGGCTACGCGACCAGTATGCTGTTCATTCTGAATTTCTACTTCCATATTCTTTCCTCCTGATATAAAAAACATTATTTCATTCGGTGAAGTGTCATGCAGGATAGCGCTGTCAGGCTGACCGGCAACAGTGTTATCCAGTTACAATGATAAGAACATGTTTTCAGTGTAAGCAATTCAGCAACCATTAGGTTTAACCTATGTTTAACGTTATTTTTGTCTGCATGGTTTGTCACTGATGAGCGCGATGAATAAAGGTCTGCTATCGTCATAGCTTTCCTGCCATCGTCGCATCTCATATTGTTTGATTTCTGGGGGTACCATGGAACTCGATCCGCTTCTATTGTCACGAATTCAGTTTGCATTTGTCGTCTGTTTTCATGCCATTTTTCCTGTGTTTACCATTGGACTTGCCAGTTTTATCGCTATGTTGGAGTTGTTGGCATTCAAGACCGCCAATCCGCTTTGGCAACGACTGTCGAAGTTCTGGATCCAGGTGTTTGCAGTGGTGTTTGGCATGGGTGTGGTGTCGGGAATCGTGATGTCATTTCAGTTTGGCACCAATTGGAGTAATTTTTCCTACGCAACGGCCAACTTCTTTGGCCCTATCCTCAGTTACGAAGTGCTCACCGCCTTCTTTTTAGAAGCCGGCTTTCTGGGCGTATTGTTGTTTGGCCGCGATAAAGTGCCGCAGGGAGTACATTTATTTGCCGCGCTGATGGTGGCGGTGGGAACCTGTATTTCTGCATTTTGGATCCTGTCAGCAAACTCGTTAATGCATACCCCTGACGGAATTACCCTGCGTGATGGTCTGTATTACGTCTCCTCATGGTATGACGCTATTTT
Source organism: uncultured Methylophaga sp. (assembly GCA_947631375.1). GTDB lineage: Bacteria > Pseudomonadota > Gammaproteobacteria > Nitrosococcales > Methylophagaceae > Methylophaga. The sequence goes on from CANRLD010000122.1 coordinate 4,986, forward strand.
TAATCCTTCTTTTGCTTACCGTTTCCTGCACATGGTTATCGCTTCCTTTTTAACCGGAGCGTTTGTGGTGGCCGGTGTCAGTGCCTGGTATGTGTTGAAAAACCGTGAAATGGAGGCGAATAAAAAAGCGCTTTCCATGTCGTTATGGATGATTTTGTTTCTTGCACCGACACAAATCATCGTTGGGGATTTTCATGGCTTGAATACGCTCAAGCATCAGCCCTTAAAAGTCGCGGCGATGGAAGGGCATTGGGAAACGTCCACAGGAGTACCGTTACTGCTGTTTGCCATACCTGATCAAGCAGCCCAGGAAAATCATTTTGAAATCAAGATCCCCAAACTGGCTAGCTTTATTTTGACCCATAACTGGGACGGTGAAGTGATGGGCTTGAAGGAAGCCGCACCTGACGATCAGCCTCCGGTATTTATAGTGTTCTGGGCCTTTCGCGTGATGGTGGCAATCGGCATGCTGATGTTACTGTTCGGAATAACCGGCCTATGGCTGCGAAGAGGCCAGCGTTATCTGCATTCAAGGCCGTTTCTCAACGGTTTGCGATTGATGAGTTTGTCGCCGTTTATTGCTGTGCTGG
>CANRLD010000123.1 GCA_947631375.1 uncultured Methylophaga sp.
GTATGCAACGCAATGAAGCAAATTTGCAGTCTCAGACACGCTGAAAAAGCAAATCCCAAATATCATGACCCAGGCGGTGGCCGCGTTGCTCAAACTTGGTAAGCGGCCGATAGTCAGGACGAGGAATATAGTCGCTGGAAGGGCTGCTATTACGAAATTTCACGCTGGCGGACAGATCCTGCAGCATCTGCTCAGCATAATCCTGCCAGTCTGTTGCCATGTGCAAATAACCGCCAGGGTGAATTTTTTGTGCCAGCAGTTCGACAAATGCCGGTTGAATAATGCGCCGTTTATGATGACGCTTTTTATGCCATGGATCTGGAAAGTAAAGTTGTACTCGCATTACTGACTGAGCAGCGATCTGATTTTGTAGAAACGTCACCGCATCCGTGCAGGCCACCCGCAGATTTGTCAGCTGATGCTCCTCAATAGCCTTTAACAGTTGACCGACGCCAGGACGATGGACTTCAACACCGATAAAATTAAGCTCGGGTTGCTGTTTCGCCATCTCAAGCAGCGAAGCACCATTACCAAAGCCAATTTCGAAAACCAGAGGCGCATCACGGCCAAATAAGGCTGCCATATCTAGCAATTGGTCATCAGCGTCGATACCAAACTGTGGCCATAGTGTATCCAGCGCTTTTTGCTGTCCGGGTGTTAATCGACCTTCGCGCTTTACAAAGCTTTTTATCTGACGCCGGCGGTTACCGTCTGTCATGTTGTTTACCTTTTATCGTGTCAACTATCCATTTTATTTGGATGAAAAATAGCGTGACATCATACCGAAGCCATAGTGGAAAATCCTCTTACCGCTGTTGATTGAACTAAATAAAAAACAGTGTGACGGCAATACGGCTCGATAAATACAGTTGATCGGCTATTGGGAAGTTTTCCTGTAAAGTGCGAAAATAGCGACGACAAAATGCCAGTCAAAAGCTTGTTACCCAGCGTATAGGTTGCCAATTGAAGTAGCAAATCTATAGGGCGCGTTGTCTTTATAGCGGCATATCAACCCCATAAACAGTGCGAAAATACACGATAAAGGCTATAATGTTTTGTCTGGATTTTAATTTTCTATGGATAAACGCTGCGGCAATCGCAGCCTCGAATCCGCTACTTCGACGTAACTAAAGTAAACGAAAGAGAGACTCATCATTATGGTTCATCCGGTTTTAGACTCGCTCACTAACGAAGTGATCGAGCGAAGTAAAAAGTCTCGTATGGCTTATCTTGCCCGCGTAGATGAGGCTGCAAGTCAGGGACCGCATCGAATGACGTTGGGCTGTGGCAATCTGGCGCACGGTTTTGCTGCCTGTGCAGCCATGGACAAGTCGGATCTCGCCACGGACAAGAAAGCCAATATCGGCATTATCTCTGCTTACAACGATATGCTGTCAGCGCATGAGCCTTACAAGGATTTTCCGCCTTTAATCAAGGAAGCCGCCAGAGAGGCGGGCGGAGTTGCTCAGTTTGCCGGCGGAGTGCCAGCAATGTGCGATGGCATCACACAAGGTTTTCCAGGCATGGATTTGTCGCTGTTTAGCCGCGATGTCATTGCAATGTCGACCGCAGTCGGGTTGAGCCACAATATGTTTGATGCCGCGATGATGTTGGGCGTATGTGACAAAATCGTTCCGGGATTATTGATTGGTGCACTGAGTTTTGGTCATTTGCCGACTATTTTTGTGCCCGCGGGACCGATGCCGAGCGGTTTGCCGAACAAGGAAAAAGTGCGGATCCGTCAGCTTTATGCAGAAGGAAAAGTGGGGCGTGACGAGCTGCTTAAAGCTGAGTCAGACTCATACCACAGCCCTGGTACCTGTACTTTCTATGGTACGGCGAACAGTAATCAGATGATGGTTGAAATCATGGGTCTGCATTTACCTGGCGGCACCTTTATCAACCCGAATACTCCGTTACGTGATGAATTGACCAAAGAAGCGGCGCGTCAGGTGCTGAAATTTACCGCGATGGGCAATGATTATCGGCCAATCGGTCATATGATTGATGAGAAAGCTATTCTTAATGCGATAGTCGGGTTGCTGGCCACGGGTGGTTCAACGAATCACACCATGCATATTGTCGCGGTGGCGCGGGCTGCGGGAATTCGGATTAACTGGGATGATTTTGATCGTTTGTCCAAAATCATTCCGTTGTTAAGTAAGGTATATCCAAATGGCAGTGCTGACGTTAACCACTTCCAGGCAGCTGGCGGGATGGGTGTCTTGATCCAGGAGCTTTTGTCTCACGGCATGCTTCATGAAGACATCATTACTGTTGGTAATGAGCGTGGACTGCGCCAGTATTCTCAGGAACCAAAACTGGTTGACGGCAAGCTTGTTTGGCAGGAAGGTCCTAAAAAATCATTGGATTTAGAGGTTGTTGGCAGCGTAGAAAAACCGTTTGCCAGCTCTGGTGGTGTGCACCTGATAAAAGGCAATCTGGGACGTGGTGTTTCCAAAGTCTCCGCTGTTGATCCTGAGCACAGACTGGTTGAAGCACCGGCAAGAGTATTTGATAGCCAGGAAGATGCGCTGCGGGCATTCAAAAACGGTGAGCTGGAAAAAGACGTTATTGTCGTTTTACGTTTCCAGGGACCAAAATCCAACGGTATGCCGGAGCTGCACAAATTAAGTTCACCTCTTGGTGTATTGCAGGATCGTGGTTTTAAAGTTGCGCTGGTTACCGATGGTCGTATGTCAGGGGCATCAGGCAAGGTGCCATCGGCGATTCAAATGTGTCCTGAATCAGCAGAAGGCGGGCCGCTGACCAAGATTAAAGATGGTGACATCATTCGTCTGGATACCGATAACGGCACGATGAATGTGCTGGTAGATGATGAAGAATTTACATCAAGAATGTCATGCATGATGGCTAATACCGAACATCATTATGGTAGTGGTCGTGAATTGTTTGACAGTTTCCGCCGTGGTGTTTCTTCAGCAGAAGAGGGCGCCGTTAACATGTTCAATGTTGAATAATAGCCACCAGAATTAGGGGTATCACTTTATTATGAGTAAGACGATTCACGAGATTATGCAGATTTCACCGATTGTGCCGGTGATGGTTATCAACAATGTTGAACATGCCGTGCCTTTAGCCAATGCCTTGGTGAAAGGTGGTTTAAAAGTATTAGAGATCACGTTGCGTACTGATGCCGCGTTGGAGTCCATTCGCCGGATTAAGGCGGAAGTACCAGACGCTATCGTAGGTGCGGGCACGATTATTAATACCGAAACTTTGCAAGCGGCGATTGATGCGGGTGCAGAATTCATTGTCAGCCCTGGCACCACTGATACGCTGATTGAAGCTGCCTTGAAAACGGGTGTGCCACTGTTACCAGGTGTAGCCAATCCAAGCGAAGCTATGCGTTTATTGGAGCGCGGCATTACCGCAATGAAGTTCTTTCCTGCCGAGGCGGCTGGTGGTGTTGCGATGCTGAAATCAATTGGTGCGCCTATTCCACAAATTTTGTTTTGTCCGACAGGCGGCGTGAGCCAGAAGAATGTTAAAAACTATTACAGCTTGCCAAACGTAGGTTGCGTTGGTGGTTCCTGGATGTGTGCTGCAAGTCTGGTGGAAGCTGAAAACTGGGATGAAATTACCCGTCTGGCGGCAGAAGCGGTTGAACTGGCAACAAACTGAACAAAAGCTTGATTACATAAAAAAAACCGGGATACGTCCCGGTTTTTTATGGCCGAACATACGACTGGTTCAATATATCAAGGCGATTCGGGGATTTCGAACATCGAGCGATCGACGCCGACATTGCCTGTTTTAGCATCGTATAGATAAACGATTGCTTTATAGTGACCGGGTTCGCTGATCGTGGTTTTGCCGCTGAACATGCCAACCGGTCCGGTAAAAGCCAACGGCACTTCGTCGATGATTTTATCATCCTGCATCAAAATGGCGGTCACTTCATAGTTGTCGGCCTGCCAGTGGCCATCTTTGGTAATAGGGCAGCCGCAGAGGAGTGATGCCTTGGTATAAATATCAACCTGACCGCCTTCCAGAATCCGGGTCCAGGCATCTACAATAAATCCAGTCAGGTTGATGATAATGCCATCTCCAAGAATTGGCTTACCGGGCACAACCCAGCTGGTAACGCTGGCTTCCTGTAAGGATTGTTGGTAGCCATAAGGACCAATCAGCTTAAAACGCAGTAATCTGGGGGTGTCAATGGCGACAGTCGCCAGATAACCGGCAGTGCTGCTGTTAGTTTGTGATTCGCCCCGTTTCAATGGGTTTTCAATCAGCACTGCGGTGTCGCCGGTATCACCATTGATCCAGCCTTGATCGAGAATTTCGCCGGTTTCTGCGTCTTCTACAATCACCCGGATCCCGCCGACACTGCTGCCGATAAATTTAGAATCAACTGCTTTGGCTCGTACCATTATCTGCGTATCAGCAGCAACGGCTGACAGGCTGATTGCCAGCAATGCAATAGTTATCCAAAAGCGTGTGAGCATACTGTTTACCTTATTGTCTGCTGTTGACGAGGCTACTCATCATCTGAGGCCGCGCACCAGGCATCATAACCGCCGATTAGCGAATATACATTGGAATAACCGAGCTGTTGCAGCGTGGCTGTTGCTAGGGCGCTACGACCACCTGATTTGCAATAGACAACGACAGAGCGTGTTATGTCTGCAAAATCAGGATGATCGCCAATGGCAAATTCCAATACGCCACGCGGAATATGTCTGGCATCAGTAACATGGCCGGCAGCAAATTCATCTGCTTCACGAACATCAAGTGCAATGCTGTCATCAGCCAGCATTTGCTTTGCTTGCGAGACGCTGACTTGCTGGATGGCTGCCTTTGCGGCCTGCACCAGATCCATCGTTGCTGTTTTTACCATAAAATGACTCCTGAATTATCTATGTTTATAAATACGCTCTAATACTAGTGCTTGTCTGTTAACGGAGCAACCAGCAGTGCTGTTACAATACGGCTTTTATGTTGAACATACTCGCTGTTCAGTACATAAGTCGAATTACGAGTACCAATGGATGCTTGATTCACCAATTGATTTACGCGAGCAGGCACTGCGCTGTTTGCTCATTAACAATGCTGCTGAAAAAGCTGAACAAACCAGACGGTTGGCAGCGGATTGTCGACAGCATGGTTACCACCTTCATCATCAACTACTGAATATTCCCGAGATTCCTGGACGGCCGGAGAAGCCTGAGCTGGTTTCCCCGCGTGATGTGCCGAGACGCCGAAATAACCAGCAGATCGGTCATACCACCTTGATTCACGCTATTTGTCATATCGAATTTAATGCGATTAATCTGGCGCTGGATGCGATTGCCCGTTTTACCGATATGCCTGAGGATTTTTATACCGATTGGTTGCAAGTTGCTGACGAAGAAGCCAAACATTTTTCCATGCTGTCTGCTCATTTGCAGCAAGCGGGATTTGGTTACGGCGATTTTCCGGCACATGATGGTTTATGGGAAATGGCGCAGAAAACCCATCACGATCCGTTGATTCGTATGGCACTGGTGCCGCGAGTTCTGGAAG
>CANRLD010000124.1 GCA_947631375.1 uncultured Methylophaga sp.
TTCGGGAATGACGCGAGTGGGAACTGCTGAAATGGGCGATGCCGTTGTGGCAGCGCTGTAACAAAACATAATTAGGTGATCTGTGACTAAACAAATTGATATCGCTGTTGTTGGGGCCACCGGTGCAGTTGGTGAAACCATACTGGATATCCTGCATCAGCGTAATTTTCCTGTCGGAAAAGTCTATGCGCTGGCGAGTGAGCGCTCTGCTGGCTCAACTGTGCAATTTGGCAATAAATCATTAATCGTTGAGGATCTTGCCGAGTTTGATTTTTCCAAAGTTCAAATCGGGCTGTTTTCCCCAGGTGCCAGTGTCTCGGCAATTTATGCGCCGAAAGCAGCCGCAGCAGGGTGTATCGTTATTGATAACACTTCCCAGTTTCGCTATGACGATGATGTGCCATTGATTGTGCCCGAGGTTAATGCTGATGCTATTGCCGGCTATAAACAGCGTGGCATTATTGCAAACCCTAACTGTTCCACTATTCAGATGGTGGTGGCATTAAAACCGATTTACGATGCGGTAGGTATCAAGCGGATTAATATCTGCACCTATCAGGCGGTTTCGGGCAGTGGTAAGCCGGCGCTGGATGAATTGGCCAAGCAAACTGCAGCGTTATTGAACGGTCGCCCGGTAGAGTCAGAGGTTTATCCGAAGCAAATCGCGTTTAATGTGTTACCACAAATCGATGTGTTTACCGATAACGGCTACACCAAGGAAGAAATGAAAATGGTCTGGGAAACCAGAAAAATCATCGGTGATGACACTATTCTGGTCAACCCGACTGCCGTTCGTGTTCCTGTTTTTTATGGCCATTCAGAAGCTATTCACATTGAAACACGTGACAAAATAACCGCTGAAAAGGCCAGAGAAGTCTTATCGACTTTTCCTGGCGTCGTCGTTATCGATGAACAGAAAGATGGTGGATATCCAACAGCGGTCACTGAATCATCTGGTCAGGATCCGGTATACGTAGGACGTATCCGCGAAGATATTTCGCATCCTAACGGACTAAATTTATGGGTTGTTTCCGATAACGTCCGCAAAGGTGCTGCGCTTAACAGTGTGCAAATTGCCGAACTGCTGGTAGAAAAGTACCTTTAGCCGATACACAGGGATTGTCAGGGAAGGGAAGTTAGATGAAACAGAAAACGCTGGTCTGTTTGTCGGTAGCGGCAACACTTGGTTTTTTAACTCCCCTGACAAGCTCTGCTTTCGGTCTTGGTCAGATAACGCTTCATTCGGCTTTGAACGAGCCCTTTAAGGCCGAAATTGAAGTCAATGCACTACGTGAGGATGAGCGTGATAATCTTCAAGTAAGGTTGGCTTCTAATCAGGATTTTGAGCGGGCTGGCCTGGAGCGTAATTATTTATTAACGCAGCTTCGCTTTGAGGTGATTGATGAGGGTGCTGTTACCCGTGTGCTGATCAGTTCCGACATACCAATTAAAGAGCCCTTCTTGGGCTTTTTGTTATCGGCAACAACCGGGCAAGGCAGGCTGTTACGTGAGTACACGGTGCTGCTGGATCCACCAAAAGCCTTATACGGCAGCAGTAACACATCTTCATCAGCACTCGTTTCACAACAAAGAATAGAAACGCCGCGTTCAACATCAGGCTATTCCTCACAACAAACTGATTATAAAGTGCGATCACGTGATACGTTGTGGAGCATTGCCGAAAGAACACGGCCATCAGCAGATGTTTCAATGCAGCAGATGATGCTTGCATTGCTGGAAGAAAATCCAGCCGCTTTTCAGCAAAAAAATGTTAACGGCCTGCAAGCAGGACATATATTGAAGATTCCTGCTATGACCGTGATCAACCGGATATCAACGGTTGAAGCAAAAGCAGTTGTCAATCAGCAAAATGCAGCATGGCAGACTGCCGGACAAACAGAAAATGCCGCTGATACGGCAGTTATTGTAGCGGCGCAAGTTTCCCAGCCTGTTGCCGATCCGCCGCAAGCAACTGACGACGAAATTCAAAATACGGCTGCTGCTGAAGCAGAGCAGTCGTCACCCGTTACTGATGATGCGGAACCGTCTGACTACACACTGAGTGAAGAGGCCCGCCTCGAATTGGTCACCGCCAGCGACAATCCGCTATTTGAGGCTGATCCGGCGATAACTGGCGATATTGATCTGCAGCGTTTAAGTCAGCAGTTAACCCTGACCCAGGAAACTATTGAGGCACAATCCCAGGAAAACGTTGACTTTCGAACTCGCATGGATGCGATGGAGCGGCAACTCAATACGATGCGCCGGCTTATCGCACTGAAAGATGCTGATATGGCAAGGTTGCAAAATCTGCTTGAACAAAATGATGCGCAAACCGATCTCGCCAGACTGGTAGACGAAGTCAACGCCATTTTAGATGGCAATAGTCATGCAACGGCAAGTAGCACTGATGAAACAATGCCGGTGGCGTTTACCGAGGATATAGCAACATTAGCCGCAACAGAATGGGTTGCTGAAGACGAGATTACTGAGTCACCAAACGCGGCGACACAAATAGTTGCTGAAGATCACGCAAATAATTTGGCAGATGAGAAAGCAGCTGCTGTTGCAGCGTATTTCAGTCAGGTAGAAGAGACATCGTTTGCTGTGATTGAGCCCACGGAAGAAGCTGCGCAAGCAGAGGCAGAACTGGAACTTGAGGTTGCTGAAGTAGCGAACGAGCTGGATATCGATGAACAGCAGTATCAGGCTTTGTATCATCGGGTTCAGGCGTTTGTCACAACGTATATGATTGAGTCCTTGCTGGGGGCATTATTATTGTTATTAATCCTCTGGATCCTCATTCGTCGCAGCCAGCGGGAAGTCAGCTGGGATGAAGCAGTCAATAACGCTCAAAAAGATAAAAAGACACAACCAGTCATTGATCCTGACGCTACCAAACCGGAGTCTGAAGAGGCAGCCGACATCGAGGTTGTTAGCGAGGATCACGCTGTTGCACAAGTGCTTGAGCGGGCAGACAGCCGTACCGATGGCATCGACACAGAGCAAGCAGAGCCAGAGCAGGCAGCAGAGCATGCTGATAAGCAAATGGCTGATGACAAAGACGACATTGCCGCTGAGTTGTTATTTGCTGGTGAGGCGCTGCCAGAAGATGAACAGATATCTGCCTTGGTAGACAGCACTGCGATTGAACAGCAGCAGGTATTTGAACAGCAGGAGGAGACCGCCACAGAAGAGACGGCGGATGCTGTAGAGAATGATGCCGGCGCAGATCATATTGAATTCAATCTGGACGACTATAAAACAGAATTAGCCGAGCAGTCTGCGGCTGTTGATACGTACCAGCATGATGAGCAGGATCTGCTGCCATTTAACATCAATTACGATGAAAGTAGCTTTGCTGAGCAAGAGATGTCTGAAATCGGTGATGCAATAGACGAGCAAAGCGAAGCCGATGATTCGCTGCGTATCCATTTAGATGTCGATAATCTAGTGGTAGCAGACAGTGGGCAACCAGAGCTTCTGGACGTGGATTTGAGCGAAGCAGAAAGCTCTTTGGCACAAGATATGGACGAGCCTGCTTTGCCAGATGCGTTGACTCTGCTTGAGGATGGCGCCGAACCCGAGCTATTGTCAGCAGCCGATGCTGTGCTTGAAACAGAGGCGATCCTGGATCACGGTATTGATGATATGGAGCTGGATTTTGATCTTGGTGACTTTGACTCAATTGATGAAGCGGAAACCAAACTGGATCTGGCGGTAGCCTATTCAGATATGGGCGATCCTGACGGTGCCAGAGGAATCCTGGAAGAAGTGCTGGAGCAGGGCGATTTCGAACAAAAGAAACGAGCACAACAGCTGCTCGACGCGTTAAGTCACTGAGTTTTCTGTGAGGATAGCATTAAGTGTCGAATATGATGGCAGCCGATTCCATGGCTGGCAGTATCAGCCTCGACAGCGCACGGTTCAAGGTGTAGTGCAGGAGGCTGTAAGCCGGATAGCCAACACACCGATTGATGTTTTTGCCGCAGGTAGAACAGACACTGGAGTGCACGCGTTAAATCAGGTCGTGCATTTTGATACCGATGTTTTTCGCGCCGAGCACAATTGGCTGATGGGACTTAACTCCAATTTACCCGATGATGTGTGCGTGAAATGGATCAAGAATGTTCCTGATTCTTTTCATGCCCGATTTTCCGCGGTCAAGCGACGCTATCGCTATCTGATACTCAATCGCAACAGTCGTTCAGCGTTACATCACCGGCGGATGTGGTGGTATTACAAATCCCTGGATGAAAATAACATGCAACTGGCGGCGAATATGTTGTTGGGACAGCATGATTTTTCAGCATTCAGGGCGCAGGAATGTCAAGCGAAAAGCCCCATAAAAACATTGGACAAAATACTGGTCACCCGCCGTGATGATTGCATCGCTGTCGATGTTGAAGCGCGCTCGTTTCTGCATCATATGGTGCGTAATTTACTTGGCGTGCTGGTTCCGGTAGGAGAAGGAAAAAGACCAGTAAACTGGGTGGCTGAGGTGTTGCAAAGCCGTGATCGTAATCTGGCAGGAGTCACTGCACCGGCACATGGTTTATATCTGACACAGGTTGTATATCCACAAGAATATTCATTACCTGCAGTGTCAGCTTTCCCCGTGCTCTGGTAAAATAGCGGATCGACCATTAAGAAAGCTGATAACGTTTCATGAGAACCCGCGTAAAAATTTGTGGCATTACGCGTCGCCAGGACGCTGAACTTGCTGTAGAAACAGGCGCGGATGCAATTGGTCTGGTTTTTTATGAACCAAGTCCAAGAGCGGTAACTATTGAACAAGCTGCAGCTATTTCTGCACAACTTCCGCCTTTTGTAACCATTGTCGGATTGTTTGTAAATGCTCCGGCAGATACGGTTAAACAGGCCATAAAGCAAGTTCCGCTAAGCCTGCTACAGTTTCATGGTGATGAATCCCCTGAATATTGTGCGCAATTCAGTTTGCCTTATATCAAGGCTGTGCGTATGCAGGAAACAACCGATTTGGCAGAGTACGCAACGCACTTTGCCGAAGCTGCTGCATTATTGCTCGACAGCTATCAACCTGGCATACCAGGAGGAACCGGCCAAACTTTTGACTGGTCGAGAATTACCACTGTCGACAAGCCGTTGATCTTGGCGGGTGGTCTGACAGCAGACAACGTAGCGCAGGCCATTCGACAGGTTTTACCGTATGCAGTGGATGTGAGTGGCGGGGTTGAAGCGTCAAAAGGACTTAAAAGTCATAATAAAATAAGCGCATTCATGCGAGAGGTGGCACATGCCTGACAGACAGATTGATGATTATTTCCAGCGTTACCCGGATGAGTCCGGACATTTCGGCCCGTATGGTGGCCGTTTTGTCGGCGAAACACTGATGGGAGCGATTTATGAGCTGGAAGAAGCTTATAAACAGTACAAGAACGATCCGCTATTTCAGGCTGAAATGGATAAAGATCTGGCAGACTTCGTTGGCCGACCATCGCCGGTATATCATGCCGAAAACTGGACTCGGAAACTTGGTG
>CANRLD010000125.1 GCA_947631375.1 uncultured Methylophaga sp.
CTCACCCTTTCTGGCAAGAAGGTTGCCAGCGTCATCGTGCAAATCCTGCAGAGCGTAGCCATTGGCTCGTTTGGCAACCTCCTCCGGTTGTGGATCCAATGGGTCGGCAAAATCCCAGTTCATATTAAGGATCGGCTCGGGGCAGACCCCGCCCTCCTGCTCATATAGCTCGCGTACTGCCATGAAAATATGACCGAGGATTTTGCCATCGTGCCAAGCTTCACCCGGCGGCTCAGCTCCAGCGAAGTGCCATTGTAGCCAACGACCAGAATTGACGATGGCTCCATTTTCCTCGGCAAAACAAGAGGAAGGCAGACGGAAAACTTCAGTCTGGATACTGGCAGTGTCCACATCATTGAACTCACCGTGGTTCTGCCAAAAATTTGAGGTCTCAGTGGGCAGCGGATCAATCACCACCATCCACTTGAGGTTTGACATGGCAGCGATGCCCTTGTTTTTGTCGGGCATCGCAGCGATTGAGTTAAAGCCCTGAATAATATAACCGTTGACCTTACCTTCACGCATACGATCCACCATGCTGAGCATGTCATATTCCTGATCCCATTTGGGCAACCAGTCAAAGCCCCAACTGTTTTCAGCAGTAGCCTTATCACCCCACAGATCTTTCATCAGGCTGACAAAAAACTTCGGCGTATTTTGGTAATAGTTAACCTGCCCGGCCTGCAACGCTTTCGGCGTCGTCTGCTGCAGATAGGTTTCGAGATCCGTCTGCTGGTCAGTAGGCAGGTTCATATAGCCCGGCAAGCGAATCGACAGTAAGCCCAGATCGGTATACCCCTGAATATTGGAGTGTCCACGCAGGGCATTGATACCACCGCCCGCCATGCCGATATTACCAAGAAGCAGCTGAATCATCGCTGCACCACGGATCATCTGCGCACCATTGGTGTGCTGCGTCCAACCTAGCGCATAAAGAAAAGTTGCAGTCTTGTTCGACACACTTGTCTCACCAAGGATATGGCAAATTTCAAGAAAATCTTCCTTGGGTGTACCACATATCGTGGTGACCATCTCTGGGGTATATCGACTGACATGCTGCTTGAGTAAATTAAACACGCAGCGCGGGTGCCGCAGCGTCGAGTCGCGCTTGGCAAAACCGTTTTCATCCAGCTCGTATCCCCAGCTGCTCTGATCATATAGTTTGACGATCTCGTCATAGCCGCTGAAGAGTCCCTCATCAAAGCTGAAGCCATCACGTATGATCAGGCTGGCATTGGTGTAATGCCTAACATACTCATGGTGAATCTTGTCATTGACCAACAGATAATTTATTACCCCCATGAGGAAGGCAACGTCAGATCCGGCGCGGATTGGAGAGTACATATCCGCTACTGCCGCACTGCGGTTGAAGCGTGGGTCCACCACAATTACTTTGGCTCCGTTTCGCACCTTGGCCTCAATCACCCACTTGAAACCTACCGGATGAGCCTCGGCGGGGTTACCCCCCATAATCAACACCACATTGGCATTTTTGATATCAACCCAGTTGTTGGTCATGGCACCTCGACCAAAGCTCGGTGCTAATGCAGATACAGTGGGACCATGACATAAGCGTGCCTGGCAATCCATGCCGACGATTCCCAGTGCGCGACTAAAGTAAAAATCGAGAATACCCGTCTCGTTAGAAGCTGCCGAAGAGGCCAGCATTCCGGTGGTCAACCAACGGTTTACCGTGGTGCCCTGCTCGTTTTTTTCAATGAAGTTGGCGTCGCGATCATCCTTGATTAACCGTGCAATACGTTTAATTGCGGTATCCCAACTAATACGTTGCCACGTGTCAGAGCCAGGGGCACGATATTCGGGATATTGCAAACGATGATCGCTGTGAATATAGTCGATGAGCCCGGCACCTTTGGGACAGAGCGAACCACGACTGACAGGATGATCTGGGTCACCCTCAATATGGAAGATGCGCTCCTTAGCGTTCTTTGCGCCATCCCCCAAACTATACATAAGTACACCACAGCCCACTGAGCAGTAAGTACAATTATTACGTGTCTCCTTGGCACGCAACAGTTTATATTGTCGAGGTTGAGCTGCCTTGGCAACACCCGGTGCGAAACCCAAGGTAGCAGCACTGGCGGTAGCTACACCAGCAGCACATAGTTTAATAAACTGCCTTCTGCCAAGCTTCATGCTTTAACTCCTCAGTAGATGCAATACTACGCTTGAGCCATTCGCCCTGGCTTCCTCTCGCAGCTGCAACCAGACATTCGTTCGCCTCTCCGGCACTTACTTTATGAGATCCACTTTCCGTAAAACAGGTTAATTCCGTCAGGAGGATCAATACTCGTTGAGGATTAATATCCACGTAGGAACGAAATAAGTCAATTGCGCGGTATACACGGCCTCGCTTTGTTCGTCGCGACTACTCAGCACCAAACAGATTAGAAGAGAAGCCACTATTACTTGGTATGCGCCCCGGTAACCCAGTAGATTGAGCGCTCAGTTTCGACAATCAGCCGTAAGGTGATCGTGCAGAGTATCGAGTACTCAGCTGATAGATGAAAAAAGCCAGTTGCGAATCTCGCAACTGGCTTAGTTGAACAATCAAATTATATTAAGGTGAAGCAGTATATTAAGAAGATTAACGCTTGCTCACTAATACTTTTTGCACCCAGCCCTCAGCGCCATCATCGGTAGTCACGTGATAAAAGTCATTTACTTCATCACCCATAAAAATAAGAGCGTTATCTTTATTGATTTCAGAAATAATGGTTGAATCTCTTACTGGATCTTCAAATACTTTTAACTTGTTGATTTTTGCTGATAAAACATCACCAATCGTTAATTCTCCGGCAGTGTTCGCCGTTTCATTTCCACCCAAGCCCAAATCTTTGGTCAGCGAACTGATTTCTTTCGTGCCTGTGGTCACATCAGTGACAGCATTTTTGAGATCACGAATGCCACTCAAAAAATCTGCATGCACCACGGAAGATGTCGCTATAAAAATAGTAGCTGTAGTAACTAATAAAGTCTGTTTTAGCATTACAATTGTTTCCTTACATGATCGATATTAACGGTCAGCGAAGAATAGTGAAAAGCCGCTAGCATTGCATCATTTTTTTTAAAAACTTCGCAAGTTTAATTCTTTTCAATCCGTTTTCTACTACTTTCAGTTTGCTTGATAGTGTCTCTAAAACTGATTCGCCCGTGAACAGGTGCCCGAACGTTAACCGATTTCGATTAATACTTCGCCTGGTGTTACCCGATCTCCCTTGGCGACATGAATCGCTTTTACCTCGCCGGCAATATTTGCGAGCAGCTCTGATTCCATTTTCATCGCTTCAATAATCATGGTTGAAGCACCGGCAGCCACCTTATCACCGACATTCACCAGGACTTCCACGACGTTGCCAGGCAATGGCGTACTGACGTGGCCAGGATCGCTGGCTTTTTTCCGTCCTTGCTGTGCGCCATCAGAAACATACTCATTAACCGCTTCAAATACGACTTCTTCAGGCATACCGTCAATGGCAACATAAAGTTTACGTTTACCACCGCCAACATCCCCCATACCGGTAATCGACACATCATAACTGTCACCATGGACATCGATTTTAAACTCGGTGGAGATCGAGCCAGCCGCTTTACCTTTTACATTCGCTGGCAAAAGTGGTTCAGGTTGCAGTGTGCCATCGAGCCGTTGTCTGAGAAACTCACGGCCAATATCCGGAAACATGGCAAACGTTAAGACATCTTCTTCACACGTCGCCAAATCACCGATATCCGCACGCAATTTATCCAGCTCAGGTGACAGCGCATCTGCAGGGCGTGATTCCATTACCGTTTCATTGCCAATCGCCTGGCGCTGTAGTTTCGCATTCACCGGTGCAGGCGGCTGACCGTAGCCGCCCAGCAGATAGCGCTTCACTTCATTGGTGATGGTTTTATAACGCTCACCACCCAATACGTTATATGCCGCCTGTGTACCAACAATTTGTGAGGTCGGTGTCACCAGTGGCGGGTAGCCCAAATCCTCACGCACCCGTGGGATCTCGGCAAAAACATCACCGATATGATCCAGCGCGCTTTGTTCTTTAAGCTGATTTACCAGATTGGACATCATGCCGCCCGGAACCTGATTGATTTGTACCGAGACATCTTCACGAGTGAATTCACTTTCAAATTGATGATATTTTTTTCGTACTTCGCGAAAATAATCAGCAATTTCAGAGAGTAAGGTCAGATCCAGTCCGGTATCCCAATCGGTACCTTTTAGCGCCGCGACCTGACTTTCAGTCGCCGGATGACTAGTGCCGCCAGCAAATGCAGAGATGGCGGTATCAATACGATCAGCACCCGCTTCAATCGCTTTTAACTGACACTGTGCAGCCAGACCGGATGTAGCGTGACTGTGAATCACCAGCGGCAAATCCACTTCTGCTTTTATGGCTTTAACCAAATCATAAGTTGGATAAGGCGCCAGCAAACCAGCCATGTCTTTAATGGCAATGGAGTCCGAGCCCATTTCTTTTAACTGTTTGGCTTGTTCAACAAACAGCTCTGGCGTGTGCACCGGGCTGGTGGTATAGCAAATCGTACCTTGTGCATGCTTGCCAGCATCCTTGACGGCTCTTAGTGCCGTTTCCAGATTACGCATATCGTTCAGCGCATCAAATACGCGGAAGACATCAATACCGTTTTCAGCAGCTTTTGTGACAAAACTTTGTACCACATCGTCAGCATAGTGGCGGTAACCAAGCAGGTTCTGGCCGCGCAATAACATTTGTAACCGCGTGTTTGGCAACACGCCGCGCAACAAACGTAACCGCTGCCAGGGATCCTCCTTCAGATAGCGGACACAGGCATCAAATGTTGCGCCGCCCCACACTTCCAGAGACCAGAAACCAACACGATCCAGCTTTTCACAGATCGGCAACATGTCATCGGTACGCATGCGGGTAGCAATAAGTGATTGATGCGCATCACGAAGGATCACATCGGTAACTTGAATTTGTTTCATTAAACTCTCCGGTTACTTGTTTTTACCAGCCTGCATGAGCTGCAATGGCGGTTGCCAACACCAAAGCTAATGCGGTGGGATGACGTTTATCAGAATAGGTCAGCAATTCAGGATGGGTGGTGACAAAGCTGGTATCAAAATTACCTGCCCGAAAATCCGGGTGTTTCAGAATCTGTTGATAATAGCTGGCAGTCGTTTTAATACCGTGCAGACGCATATCGTCCAGAGCACGCCGCCCGCGATCGACCGCATCTTCCCAGTCCAGCGCCCAAACCACCAGTTTTAAGCACATTGAATCAAAGTATGGCGGGATTTCATATCCAGTATAGATTGCCGTATCCACCCGTACACCTGGACCGCCTGGCGCATAATAATGCGAAATACGGCCAAAACTTGGCAAAAAATCATTTTTAGGATCTTCGGCGTTGATACGAAATTGCAAAGCAAATCCCCGGTAATGGATATCTTCCTGCCGATAGCGCAGGGTTTCACCTGCAGCGATA
>CANRLD010000126.1 GCA_947631375.1 uncultured Methylophaga sp.
CTACGCCGCAAGGGCTGATTGCGTCACATCGCTGCCAATTGGCCATTCCCAGTTAATCAAACAAGAGAAGCTAATTTATGTGGCTGGTGCGCTATGCCCTCACCCGACCGTATTCTGTTGCGGCCTTAAGCCTGCTGATTTTTGCAGCCGGATTTATCAGTTACCTTAAGTTGCCGGTGGATGTGCTCCCCAGCGTCAATATCCCATCAATAAAAGTGGTCTGGACCTACAATGGGCTGAATGCCAACGATATGGCCTCTAAAATCACCACTTTCAGCGAAGTATCGATAATGAATAACGTCGATAATCTGAAAGAAATCCGTTCGCAGACATTGAATGGCACGGCTGTCATCCATATTGATTTTCACCCGGAAGTGGATATTGCCAATGCAATGGCGCAAGTCACGGGGGTTTCCCAAACCATACTCAGGCGAATGCCCGCCGGCACAACACCGCCGTTGATTGCTGAATACCGGCAATCCAGTACGCCTATTATCCAGCTGGTCATGTCTTCCGATACGCTCACCGATGGTCAACTGGCTGACTTTGCCCGTCTGCAATTGCGTGGCATGGTGCAATCCATTAATGGTATTCGCATGACATTGCCTTATGGTGGCGCTACCCGACAGATCATGGTTGATCTGGATCCAGAGGCACTGTTTGCCCAAGGATTGACTGCCAATGATGTAACTCGTGCCATCAATGAACAAAATCTGACTTTACCGTCCGGCAGTATTCGTGAAGCACAAAACGAACTGCAAATCACTGTTAATGCCAGTCCACAATCTGTTACCGACTTTGAGGAACTGCCCATCAGTTCACGTAATGGTAAGCTGGTCTTGCTACGAGATGTTGCCAATATAAGAGATGGCACAGCGCTGCAAACCAATATCGCACGGGTAAATGGCGAAAATGCAGTGATGGTGTCGCTGATAAAGCTGGGCAATGCCTCTACTGTCGGGATCATCAATGAATTAATGGAGCGGTTGCCGTCGATTCAAGCGGCAGCGCCCGAAGGTATCACCATTTCGCCCATTTTTGATCAGTCAGTATTTGTAAGTACCGCCCTGCATCACATCCAGATGGAAATTATTATCGTTGGCTCTCTGGTGGCGTTGATGGTACTGCTGTTTTTAGGCTCCTCACGCGCGACCTTGATTGTACTCACCTCAATACCGCTGTCATTGTTGACTGCGATATTTGTACTGAACCTGACCGGTAACACTCTGAACCTGATGAGTCTGGGGGGGCTGGCATTAGCAATTGGTATTCTGGTCGATAATGCATTGGTCGAGATTGAAAACATCAAACGGCATCTCGCCGACGGCATGGAACCCAGCCGGGCTATTTTAACCAGTGCCAGCGAAGTGGCTTTTCCAGAGTTTGTCTCCACGCTGTCTACCTGTATCGTGTTTTCACCCATATTTTTATTAACCGGTGTCGCCGGGTATATCTTTCAACCAATGGCGGTTGTGGTTATTGCCTGTTTGTCAGCGTCATATTTGCTCTCCCGTACAATCGTGCCCACCCTTGGCAGGTTATTGCTGGGCAGTGAAAAACCGTTAATAAAACAATCGAAAAATCCTTTGGTGCATTTGCATTTAGCTCTGGAACATCGCCTGCACAACGGCCAGCAGCACTTACAAAGCACTATCGGCCATTTGCAACGCCATATTCTGATAGCGCCGCTTATTGGTATTGTCATTATCACTGCCGCCGGATTTGCCTTGCAGGATATCGGACGGGATTTCTTTCCCAAAACCGATGCCGGCTTAATGCGCTTTTATCTGCGGGTAGATGTTGGCTCTCGTATTGAACAAACGGCTGAGAAGTTTGCCGAAATCCAGCAGGAAATTCGCAAGATCATTCCAGAAAATGAGCTTGATTTTGTATTTGAAAACATTGGCATGCCGGATTCTGTTAACCGTGCCTGGATAGACAGTTTTACCCTTGGTAGCTACGACGGTGAAATACAGATCCAGTTAGCCAAAGGTCACCAGCCGACCAGCCAGTACGAGTCAGCGATTCGTCGTATGCTCAGCGAAAAATTTCCACAAGTGACTTTGTTCTCTCAGGCGGCAGATACGACCAATCAAACGCTTTCCGGGACGACACCAACGGCACTGGATATCCGTTTTACCGGACGGAACTTGCCTGCAAGCATTGCCAATGCCGAAACGCTGATTGAAAAAATGCAGCAGATCGAGGGGGCTGTGGATATCGGCTTTCAGCAGGTATTTGCTTTACCGGAATATTATGTCCAACTGGATCGCAAGCGTGCCGCCGAACTTGGAGTGACAACACAAGATGCAATTAACAGCTTGTTAGGGGCATTAGGTTCTGCCGGTACGGTGGCGCCCAGCTTCTGGTCTGATCCGCTGTCCGGTTTTTCGTATGAAGTGCAGACTCAAACACCGTTACACCAATTACGCACAACTGATAATTTAATGAATCTGCACGTGCAAACGGCTGATCCGGATATCAGCGTGCCATTGGCCAGTATTGCCAGCATCACGCCACGCAATGTTTCCGGCAGTATCGGCCGCACCATGTTGCGCCCCACAGTCAATGTGCTTATCAATACCGAAGACACTGACTTAGGTTCGGTATACCAGGCAGCGCAGCAAATTGTGAATGCGCTGAAACAGGATCTGGTTGCCGGCAATAATATCGAGATCATGGGGCAGGCAGCGGCGATGGACGAGGCATACCGCAACTTGTTATTTGGCTTTTTACTGGCGGTATTTTTTATCTACATCATCATGCTGTTTAACTTTGCTTCGTGGATCATGCCGCTGATCGCTTTATCAGGCGCACCCATTGCTATCTCCGGGGCAATTATCGGCTTGATGCTGACCGGAACAACCATCAGTGTGCCAGCCCTTATGGGCTTTATCATGGTTATCGGTGTTTCCACTGCCAACAGTGTTCTGATAACAACCTTTGCCCGTGATCAATGGGTAGCGGGCAAATCGGCATTCGAAGCTGCACGCAAAGCGGCCACAACCCGTCTGCGTCCGGTATTAATGACAGCACTGACCATGATTATCGGTCTGATACCCATGGCTTTGGCACTCGGTGAAGGCGGTGAACAGAATGCACCGCTGGCACGCACCGTGATTGGCGGCTTATTGCTCGGTACGTTTGCTTCGCTGTTTCTGGTGCCATGGACTTTCAGCATGATTATGCAATTTATTAAACGTCCACAGCCGATCAAGCTGCCGACGATTTGAGGATCTCACAATGCCAAACTTAGTAAAAAAACTCGTTATTGTCGCGGTCGTTGCTGCACCCGTGTGGTTCTTCCTCCAGCCGGAAACTCAGGCAAATAGTAAACAACCACCACAGTCTGTGGCAGAAAGTTTATCAGTGCGTATTGCCCAGCCCAAGGTGATTTCAGATTATCAACCTTTGATTTTCAATGCCCGCGTTGAAGCTATTGAACAATCAGATATTTTTGCCCGTGCCGATGGTTATGTGGAAAACCGCTTTGTGGATATTGGTGATGAAGTCAAACAAGGTGACTTGCTGGCCCGACTGTCTTCACCAGAGCTGGAACAGCAGATCTATCAGGCCAAAGCTGAAGTTAATCAGCAAAAAGTTCTGCTGGAGCTGACTGATAAAGTCGCCAGTCGCTATGTCAACCTGCGCGACTCAGGCGCGGTCAATGTTACCGAAGTAGATGAAAAAGAAGCTGAACTGGCGGTGGCCAAAGCAACATTAGCCACCTATCAGGCACGGCTGGAACAGCTGGAAAATGAATTTGCCTATACGGAAATCACCGCCCCGTTTGACGGCATTATTACCCGCCGCCAAGCGGAGCGCGGTAATCGCATCACCCGTAATGATGCAATACCGTTATTTCGCATAAGTCGCACAGATAGTTTGCGCGTTATTGTTGATATCCCGCAAACCCAGCTGTTTATTATCGATCAGCAACTACCGGCACAGCTGACCTTGCCTGATCTGGCTAATCAGAAAGTTGAGGTTGCGCTGTCACGTCTGTCCGGTGAAGTGAACCGTGAAACCGGCACCATGCGGGTGGAATATTTGCTGGATAATTCGGATCTGAATCTTCCCGCGGGTTTAACTGGCGAGGTGGCGGTGCAAGTCCGGGAAAAAACAGATGCATTACGCATTCCGGTGAATGCACTAAAAACAATCCAGGGCAAACCATCGGTGATGCTCGTCAACAATGATAATCAGGTCAACATCAAACATGTTCGGCTGGGTCGTCTGAATAACAGCGACGTGGAAATTCTCTCGGGTTTAGGGCGTGACGATCGCGTCATACTCAATCCCAATGCCAGACTGGCCGAAGGCATCCGGGTAAGCGTCGCGACTAAATAACTCAGCATGTTGGGTGGCGAACCAGTCTTTGCCTGATTGAATAGCCAACGGTTGTGCCAACTGCCGTTACTAATAAATCAGCATCACGCTCCAGATAAGCGCTATCAGCACAATAATAAAAATGGACGCTCCAACTTTATGTTGTTCAAACAGGGTTTGTGCCTGATTACCGAACAGACACACCAACAGGCCCAGGCCGAAATAACGCACACTACGGGAAAGAGCGGTGGCAATCATATACAACAAAAATGTGTATCCCGTCGCGCCAGCCGCCAGCATGGCGAGCTGAAACGGAATTGGCGTGACACCGATCGTGAAGACATACCAAAAGCCATGAGAATGAATTTGCTGCCGAATGCTTTCAAACTGCGCTGCTGAGAACCACATTTCAATTACTTGCTGGCCGATCAGATCAAAAATGAAATAGCCTATCGCATATCCTGTTGCGGCTCCTGCCATACATCCCAATAAGGCCATAAAACTGATCGCCCACAGTCTTTCACGGCGTACTTGCATCAATGGAATCAAAATCGCCTCTAAAGGAATTGGAATAATCAGCGATTCCAGCAATGACGCCAGACACACGCCCCACAGCATATACTTGGAATTGACTAGACGAGATCCCAGCTCTTTAAAGGCTTGCAAGTGACACCCTCGCTCTGTTTGAAATTACATACCCACCGCAGGGACGACACTTATGGGGGTGGAGAATTAACTTTGCTGCTGTCCGCACTAACTGACGATGAGAAGTTAACCGTACATCACGCGGGATATTCTATTTCCGCATAATATTCTGCGTGTACGATCTCGATCCGCAGCCGGTCACCCGCTTCGATCTGCTGCAAGGGATGACTGACCTCATCGATCCACTGCTGCGCTGATTCTGCGCGGATAACACTGCAAGTCTCATTAATTGGCCAGTGGAAATAAACTTCCCGGCTTGTCTGCTCTGTCAATACGGCGCTATCCACCGTTTCGGGAATTGGAATATACGAGCTGAAAACTTCCAGCCCCCCCTGCCGTTCGGCATCCTTGGCAAAATACTCCAGCGATACATCCCAGCCACGCACCAGACCGCTGTTTTGATTGCCCCGCTCAATGCTGAAACCATACATC
>CANRLD010000127.1 GCA_947631375.1 uncultured Methylophaga sp.
GCAATGGCTGGCAGTATCCCCCGTTTCCATTTGGCAAAGCCCGATGCTTCCTTTTGAGTTACTGCTGCTGGCAATGCTCGGCATTTTGCTGTTACTTGCGCCGCGTGGCTGGCCATTACGCTGGCTAGGCAGTGTCTTGCTGCTGCCGATATTTTTTTACGCGCCTAAACGGCCGGAACAAGGGGAAGTCTGGTTTACCTTGCTGGATGTAGGTCAAGGACTGTCCGCAGTAGTACAAACCCGGCAACACACGCTGGTCTTTGATACTGGTCCGGCGTTTGGTGAATTTGATACCGGCTCGGCAGTCGTCGTACCTTACCTGCGCTATCAGGGAATCAAACAGCTTGATATGTTGATGATAAGCCATGCTGACAATGATCATATCGGCGGAGCTGCCAGTGTACTGGCGGCCTATCCTGCCGCAAAAATCCTTAGCAGCGAGCCGGATAAATTAATCGGTAGTGAACACTGCCAGCAGGGTCAGTCATGGCAATGGGACCAGGTTGATTTTAAAGTGTTATATCCGCACCCACAGCAGCCTGGCAGCCGTAATGATCTGTCCTGTGTTCTCAAAATAAGTAGTGCGTATGGGGCGATCCTGCTGACGGGGGATATTGAACGTTACGCAGAAATCGGACTGGTCAGACACTATCGGGAACAAATCGCGGCCGATATATTAGTGGCACCACATCACGGCAGCCGTACCTCGTCCACCCAGACATTTATCCATTACGTTTCGCCACAATATGTCCTTTTTCCCAGCGGCTATCAGAATCGTTTCAACTTTCCGGCCAGCGATGTTGTAGCCCGCTACCATGCCCTAGGCAGCCAGACCTTTGAGACCGGCAAATCAGGCGCTTTGACGATTAAACTCGATCCGCAGCAGGATCTAACACCGAACGGTTGGCGACAACAACAACGTAGATTGTGGCAGCGCAACGCTACTGAATAAATGCTTTTTCACGTATCATGTCACCCTTTAAATAACCGGGATGGACGGGAGCATGCTGGAACTATTCAAAGCAGGTGGCTGGCTGATGTTACCACTGCTACTCTGCTCAATACTTGCCATTGCAATTATTGTTGAACGCTTTTGGAGCTTGCAACAACGCCGAATTGCGCCACCAGAACTTATCACCCAAATCTGGCAATGGCTACAGTTCCAGCAAGTTGATCAATATCGCATCAACTCCCTGCAGAAAAATTCGCCACTGGGTCAAATTCTTGCTGCTGGACTACTCAATCGCCACTGTTCACGCGATGTTACCAAGGAAAGCATTGAAGATACGGGTCGCCATGTCACACAGGCGCTGGAGCGTAACCTTAATACGCTGGGAACCGTAGCCGCCATTTCCCCCTTGCTCGGTTTACTGGGTACAGTGATCGGCATGATCAAGGTATTTGCGGTTATTACACTGGAAGGTTCCGGTAATCCTAACACGCTGGCGGGCGGTATTTCTGAAGCGTTAATTACCACGGCTGCCGGCCTGGCGGTCGCCATTCCCAGTGTTATTTTTTATCGTTATTTTCGCGGTAAAGTAAATGCGCTGGTCGTCAGCATGGAAGAACAAGCCATGCAATTAATTGAAATGCTCCATGGTGAACGTGAATTTGATCCGGATGAGGCGCGCTGCAAATGAAATTACTGCCGCGCTATTCAGAAGAACCGGAAGTCAATTTGACACCAATGATCGATGTTGTCTTTCTGTTGTTATTGTTTTTTGTAGTCTCAACCAGCTTTGTTCGTGAAAGCTCCCTGAAAGTCGATTTACCCGAAGCCAGCGGTCAAGCATTAGTAGAACAGGAAACACCCATTGATATTATTATTCGTGGCAGTGGTGAAACGCTGGTCAATGATATTCCGCTAGTGGCCTTATCACGTGACGCCTTGCAAACCAGGCTGAAAAATATCGCGGGTGATAACACCGATCCGCATATCATTATCAGTGCAGATGCCAATGCCCAATATCAGGATATTGTGACCGCAATGGATGCGGCACAACTGCTTGGTTTTACCCGCTTAACACTGGCAACCCGCCAAAACACTGCTGAGACACCATGAAACCAATAGCGCCTGAAATGAGCGCCCTGCAACTTTATCAGCGGCTGCTTGGTTATGTAAAACCGTATTGGCTGGTATTTACTGCGGTTATTCTGTCAATGCTGGTGTACGCAGCCAGTGAAACTGCAATGGCCGCCTTAATGAAACCGCTGATGGACGGCAGCTTTGTCGAAAAAGACCCACTTGTCATTAAATGGCTGCCTTTCGCCCTGATTGGTATTTTTCTGGTCCGCGGTGTGGCGAACTTTCTGACAACCTACGGTTTAGGCTGGATTGCCCGTAACGTCATCATGTCATTACGCGCTGAAATGTTTGATCGCCTGTTAACGTTGCCAGCCAGCTTTTATGACAATAGTACGCCTGGGCAATTAATGTCCAAGTTGTTATATGACGTTGAGCAAGTCGCGGATGCAGCAACCGATGCCATTTTAGTGCTGGTTCGCGACACCTTGACCATCGTTGGTTTGCTGCTGTGGATGATTTATCTCAATGGTATGTTGTCGCTGATTATTTTGCTCACCGTGCCATTTATCGGTTTGCTGGTGTATAAAATCAGCACGCGTTTCAGACGTATCAGTAAAACCATTCAGGACTCAATGGGCGATGTTAGCCATAGCTCCAGCGAAATTATCGAAGGTCATCGGGAAGTCAAAACCTTTGGCAGCCAGCAATATGAAGCCACCCGCTTTAACAAGATAAATCAGCTCAATCGGCGGCAGCGGATGAAAAAAATAGCCACCGAAGCCATCAGCCAGCCAATTATCGAATTGATTGCCGTGATCGGCCTGGCGGTAGTGATTTATCTCGCTACTCTGCCGCAACTGCTGGAACAGATAACGGTAGGCACGTTTATTTCATTTATTACCGCGATGTTTATGATCCTGACACCGCTGAAACGACTCACCAAACTCAACTCCAAACTGCAGGCGGGGATCGCAGCCGCTGACAGCGTGTTTACCATGCTGGATCAGCAGCCCGAAGCAGATCTCGGTCAACAGACACTGCCGCAGGTTCGCGGCAATATCCGTTATGAGCAGGTGTGTTTTCAATATGACAATACCTCTTCCAATGTACTGAATAACATCAGTTTTGAAATCAAAGCCGGGCAAACTATCGCCTTTGTCGGTCATTCCGGTAGTGGTAAAACCACACTGGTCAGTTTATTACCGCGCTTTTATACACCAAGTAGTGGCAGAATTCTGCTGGATGGTGTCGATATCAACTCACTGCGACTTGCTGAGTTACGCAAAAATATTTCTCTTGTTAATCAGCAAGTTATACTATTCAACGATACCATTGCCAATAATATCTGCTACGGACAACCACAACAAGTTGCAGAAAAAGACATTATTGCTGCCGCCAAGGCAGCACATGCCTGGGAGTTTATTCAAAAGCTGCCACTGGGCTTGCAAACCCAGGTAGGCCAAAATGGTGTGCTGCTTTCGGGTGGGCAACGGCAGCGGCTGGCAATTGCCCGAGCCTTATTACGCGATACGCCAATCCTGGTGCTGGATGAGGCCACGGCATCGCTTGACTCCGAGGCAGAGCGACATATTCAGTCTGCCCTGGAAAACCTGATGCACAGCCGTACCACGCTGGTGATCGCTCACCGGCTGTCGACCATCGAAAAGGCGGATTGTATTGTCGTCATGCACAACGGCCATATTGTGGAAACAGGCACCCACCAGCAACTGCTGGAGAAAGGCCAGCATTATGCCGAGCTGCACCGTCTGCAATTTCAGCAACAGCAATGAATACGGATTGGCTGACAAGTCGCTGGTATCGCCCTTCTTTACTAAGCCAGCTATTACGACCATTAAGCTGGCTGTACCGTGGTATTACTGTTTTACGCTATCAGGCCTATCGCGTGGGGATCTTCAAGCAAAACGTGCTGCCGGTGCCAGTAATTGTCGTTGGTAACATTACCGTGGGCGGCACCGGCAAGACCCCGTTTGTGATTTGGCTGACAGACTATTTACAGCAGCGTGGCTGGCGGCCCGGCATTATCAGCCGGGGCTATGGCGGTCACTCCGAACAATATCCTTATACGGTCAAACCGCACAGCAAGGCAGCCATTACCGGCGATGAACCGCTGTTAATTTACCAGCGTACACGCTGTCCTGTTGTGGTTGCGCCAGACAGGCTGGCGGCGGGGAAACAGCTACTGGACGAGTTTTCCTGTGATGTCATCATCGCTGATGATGGTATGCAACACTATCGCCTGCAACGCGATATTGAAATTGTCATTGTTGATGCCAAGCGCGGCTTGGGAAATCAGGCCTGTTTGCCGGCTGGTCCCCTGCGTGAATCAAAGAAGCGACTGCAGTCAGTCGATTTTGTGGTCTATCATGGCGAACAGTATGAAAGCCGGTTCAGCATGCAATTACGCATTCAACAGGCCATCCAATTAGCCAGACCGAATCACACAATACCGCTGCAATCGTTCAGTTCTGCTACTGTCCACGCTGTTGCCGGTATCGGTCACCCACAGCGTTTTTTTCAACAGCTGCAGCAACTCGGTTTAACGATAATTCCCCATGCCTTTGCCGATCATCACAATTATACCGCTGCAGATTTTCAATTCAGCGAAGCTTATCCGATACTAATGACCGAAAAAGATGCCGTAAAATGTCAGGATTTCGCCACTGCCGATATGTGGTTTGTGCCTGCTGATGCTATCGTGAGTCCGTCGCTTGGGCCACAAATCGAACAAAAACTAAGAGAATGTTTACATGGATAACACTTTACTGGAAATTCTTGCCTGCCCCGTGTGCAAAAGTAGTGTGCTGTATCAAAAAGCGGCACAAGAGCTGGTCTGCAAGGCGTGTCGTATTGCTTACCCGATTCGTGATGAAATCCCGGTCATGCTAATTGATGAGGCTCGGGAACTGACGGCTGAAGAATTTTCCTGATGCAGTTTAAAATCGTTATTCCAGCCCGCTTCGCTTCCAGCCGGCTGCCAGGTAAACCTTTACGTCAAATCGCTGGCAAACCCATGATTCAACACGTTTATGAACGTGCTCTGGAAAGTGATGCCAGCAGCGTCATCATCGCCACTGACGATCAGCGCATCGCCGATGCTGCAACAGCATTTGGTGCCGATGTCTGTTTAACGCGTGATGACCATCTATCCGGTACCGACAGGTTAGCGGAGGTCGCCCAGCTACGCGCTTTTCACAGCGATGATTTAATCGTCAATGTACAAGGTGATGAGCCCTGCTTACCTGCCGAACTGATCAATCAAGTAGCAGCCGATCTGGCACAACATCGTGAAGCAGCAATTACCACGCTTTACAGCAAGCTGGAGAACATCGAACAGCTATTTGATCCGAACATTGTGAAAGTGGTGATTGATGCCAACGGCTATGCAATGTATTTCAGCCGCGCGCCCATTCCCTGG
>CANRLD010000128.1 GCA_947631375.1 uncultured Methylophaga sp.
TATTAAAACGCCGTGCCGTCTGGAATAGTCGTAACAAGAGTTGCCCGAAAGAAATATCTTTTAATGGCCGGGCAAAAATAGGTTCACAGACGCTACGAATGGCTGCTTCAAATTCATCCATTCGCGTATCAGCCGGCACCCAGCCGGACTGGATATGTAATTCGGCTACGCGGCGGTAATCGTGATTAAAAAAGGCCAGAAAGTTTTCGGCCAGATAGCGTTGATCGTCCGGTGACAAGGTGCCCATTATGCCGAAATCAATAGCGATATAGCGTGGCGCAGCCGGGTTGCTGACATCCACCAGAATATTGCCGGGATGCATATCGGCATGGAAAAAGCTGTAGCGGAAAACCTGGGTAAAGAAAATCTCTACGCCAATCGTCGCCAGTTTCTGCAAGTCGATATTATGCTGTTGTAATAAGGCAATATTGCTGATCGGCGCACCAAAAACGCGTTCCTGTACCAATAAATTTGGTTTGGTGAAGGGCCAGTACACTTCAGGAACATATAACAGACGTTCATCAGCAAAGTGGCGTTTTAGTTGTGAGGCGGAAGCGGCCTCCCGCAGCATATCCAACTCATCAAACAAGTTCTTTTCCAGTTCTGCAACCACTTCACGAGGACGTAGACGCTTACCTTCGGACCAGTAGCGTTCTGCCAGGCCTGCCAGGGTATAAAGCAAATCGACATCACGACGAATGATCTTTTCAATACCCGGACGAACCAGTTTCAGAATGACTTGTTTGCCATCGGCCAAGGTTGCGGCATGCACTTGTGCAATAGAAGCCGAGGCCAATGGTTCAGCTTCGATATGGCTGAAAATACGCTCCGGCTCGCCCTCTTCGTAGGATGCATGAATTAAGGCCAGCGCAACATCACTCGGAAAAGGCGCCACCTGATCCTGTAGCTTTGCCAGCGAGTTGGCGATGTCCTCTGGCAACAAGTCACGGCGGGTAGATAATAATTGTCCGAATTTAACAAAGATGGGACCCAAATCCTGCAACGCAAGACGGAGACGTTCACCCCTTGACGCCTTGCTTTTATGCCGCCAGCGGTAAGGTGATAACCAGCTGAGAAAACGATAAGGGCGGAAAAAATGGATGGCTAGAATGACTTCATCAAGACGGTGCCGGCCTAAAACATGATTTATTTGCAGTAAACGCCCGAATTGACCGATCTTCATTATTTTTGCTCAATATTAATTTGTAGACGTTTGATTCGTGCTTCCAGTCGATCGACATCAGCCCGGAGATGATCGACTTCTCGCATAAACCGATCCGTTTGGGAGCTGTCTGGTAAATAACAGCTTTCTTCCCGCAGATATTCTGCCAGACTGCGTTGAAACTCGGCATGATTGTCCATCAGCCACTTGAAGCCATGACGCAGTCCTTGCGCCAGCGGGTAGGCTAAGGTGTCGCCGGTAATGCTGGCCAGTTGCTGTTCCCAGTCAAAATCAAATTGTTGCTGCCAGTCTTGCAGTTGCTTGGCAAACTGCACGTCGCCCAAAATACGAATTTGCTTGGAAAACAAGCCATCAGGTTGTTTGAGCAGTTTTAGCAGGGTGAAACTGTCTGCGGTAATCATCAGATCGGCAACATCGTCGCTTGCCGACTGCAAGTGAAGCTGGTCATCGGAAAAACGGGCGATAACTGCAATATCGAGATTTGAAATATCAATACGAATACTGCGACCGGAAAACTGTTTCAGCTTTTCCCGACTTTCGCTGTCGATTTTTATCGTCTGGTTAAGTGCCAGCTCAAGCGGCTTTAGCAGGATCTGCATAAGCTAGAATTTATAACCGCTATGCAGGGCAACGATGCCTGCTGACATGTTGAAATAATCAACACGCTCAAATCCGGCTTCTTGCATCATGGTTTTCAAGGTGGATTGATCCGGATGCATCCGAATCGATTCTGCCAGATAGCGGTAACTGTCAGCGTCATTGGTAAACAGCTTGCCGAGCACTGGTAATACTTTGAATGAATAGGTGTCATAAACTGGAGTAAGCCAGCTGGCGGGTTGTGAAAACTCCAGGATCAGCAGTCTACCGCCCGGTTTTAAAACACGCAGCATAGAGCGGAGCGCCTTGTCTTTATCTGTCACATTGCGCAGACCAAAGGCAATGGTGACGCAGTCAAAGCTGTTATCCGGGAAGGGTAAGGCTTCGGCGTTGGCCTGCACATAATCGATATTGCCGGATTTACCCAGATCAGTGAGTCGGTCGCGTCCCACATTCAGCATGGAGGCATTGATATCAGCCAGCACCACTTTTCCCGACGGACCGACCAAATCGGAAAATCTGGCCGTTAAATCTCCGGTGCCGCCAGCGATATCAAGTACCTGAGCCCCTCGTCGAACATTGCTGTTATGCAGTGTGAAACGTTTCCACAACCGATGAATACCCATCGACATCAGATCGTTCATCAGATCATAACGATTGGCTACGGAGTGAAATACCTCAGCAACATGCTTTGCTTTGTCTTTGGTGGGAACTTGTTGATAACCAAAATGTGTCGTGGTGTTATCTTCCATATCTCTGTTTCCTCAGGAATCTTGCTGGCGCTGATAACCACTGGCGGTCAGCTTTTGCAGATAGGTTTGCCAATACTCATCCTGGTGTATTGCCAGATCGTGCAGATAGTCCCAGCTGAACAAACCACTGTCATGGCCGTCGTCGAACAGGATTTTAATGGCGTAACGACCAACGGGGACAATATTATCGATGCCGACATGTTCTTTTTGTACCTGCAATACCTGCTGCCCCGGTCCGTGCCCCTGGACTTCAGCCGAAGGGGAGTGCACCCGAAGAAACTCGGCAGAAAGAAAATAATGCTGATCGGCATAAACCAGTTCCAACTTACGCGACTGCTTGTGTAAATGGACTTCACTTGGGATTGGGGACTGAGACATACAGATCCTTAAAGAATGTAGCGTGACAGATCTTCATCCTGCACAAGAACTGACAACTGCTGACTGACGTAGGCTTCATCAATAATGACATTTTGCTCTGCAACTTCGCCGGCATGATAAGAAATATCTTCCAGGAGTTTTTCCAGCAGGGTATGTAATCGACGAGCACCGATATTTTCAGTTTTCTCATTAACCTGCCAAGCCAGTTCGGCGATACGTCTGATACCGTCGCTGGCAAAGTTTAAGGTAACGCCTTCGGTTGCCAGCAAGGCAGCATATTGTTCGGTCAATGAAGCGTCCGGTTCGGTCAGAATACTGATAAAGTCTTCGGTTTTTAGCGGGCTCAGCTCAACTCTGATAGGGAAGCGACCTTGCAGTTCCGGGATGAG
The DNA here is from genome assembly GCA_947631375.1 of uncultured Methylophaga sp. Lineage (GTDB taxonomy): Bacteria > Pseudomonadota > Gammaproteobacteria > Nitrosococcales > Methylophagaceae > Methylophaga. The sequence goes on from CANRLD010000128.1 coordinate 3,300, forward strand.
ATCTGACGGTTTACTTAAATGGAAAGCTCCTGAGGCAATAAACAGAATGTGATCCGTTTTCAGCATGCCGTATTTGGTGGAGACCGAACTGCCTTCAACCAGCGGCAGCAAGTCACGTTGCACACCCGCTCGTGAGACATCGGCGCCACTCCCTGAGCCTTCACCGCGGTGTGTTATTTTGTCGATTTCATCAAGAAAAACGATGCCGTTTTGTTCAACGCGCTGAATGACTTCCGCTTTCAAATCTTCTTCATTAATCAGTTTGCTGGCTTCTTCTTCGCTAATCAGCCGCATCGCTTTACCAACAGTCAGTTTTCGGCTGGATTTACGCTGATTGCCGATGCTCTGGAACATATCCTGTAACTGGCTGGTGAGCTCTTCCATACCTGGTGGGGTCATTATTTCCACCCCAAGCTGCTGCTGTGTTAACTCGAGTTCGATCTCGCGATCATCCAGCTTGCCTTCCCGCAGCATCTTGCGGAATTTTTGCCGGGTATTGGATTCTTCTTCGGTTAATGTGCCGCGGGCTGGCGTTAACAGCGCATCAAGAATACGTTCTTCCGCGGCGTCCAGTGCGTGTGGTTTGGCTTCGTTGATAGCTTTTTCGCGCAGCATTTTCATCGCGCTTTCTGTCAGGTCACGAATGATGGATTCGACATCCCGCCCGACATAGCCTACCTCCGTAAACTTCGTTGCCTCAACCTTGATAAATGGCGCGTTGACCAGTGAGGCCAGTCGTCTGGCGATCTCGGTCTTTCCCACACCAGTCGGGCCAATCATCAAAATATTCTTCGGTGTTACTTCATGCTGTAAGGTGGCATCCAGTTGTTGACGACGCCAGCGATTACGCAGAGCAATGGCGACGGCCTTTTTGGCTTCATGCTGACCAATAATATGCTTGTCCAGCTCGTGGACAATTTGTTTGGGCGTAAGTGCTTGATTCATGATTTATTACTGTAATCCAAGGTTTCGATAGTCAGGTTGTGATTGGTGTAAATACAGATGTCGGCAGCAATATTCAGTCCTTTCTCAACAATTTCCCGAGCCGATAAGTCGGTATTTTGTAACAAGGCTGTTGCAGCAGCTTGCGCAAAGGGGCCACCGGAACCAATGGCGATCAGACTGTTTTCTGGCTCAATAACATCGCCGTTTCCGGAAATAATGAGTGAAGCATCGGCATCAGCGACAGCGAGTAAAGCCTCCAGCCGGCGCATCATTCTGTCGGTGCGCCAGTCTTTAGCAAGTTCCAGAGCGCTGCGGGTTAAATTACCCTGATGTTTTTCCAGCTTGGCTTCAAACCGCTCGAACAAGGTAAATGCATCGGCAGTGCCACCGGCAAATCCCGCGATAACATTGTTATGATAAAGTCTGCGAACCTTGCGAGCATTGCCCTTCATTATCGTATTGCCCAGACTGACCTGACCATCGCCACCAATAACTACCTGACCATCACGCCGATAAGAGAGGATCGTGGTGCCGCGGTATTGCTCCATAAAAACTCCAGATAAATTCAGAAAAATAGCGTTTGAGTATACTATGCTGCACGTTCGCCTGCAGTTCAGAATGTGTTTTGATTTGATCGTAACAATTAATTTGTTCGGTAAAAGCAAGTTAATGGTTGACAGTTGGTAACTATTTACGGAAAATGCCACGTCTTTAGTGGAGGGGTTCCCGAGCGGCCAAAGGGATCAGACTGTAAATCTGACGGTTCCACCTTCGGAGGTTCGAATCCTCCCCCCTCCACCATTTAGTTAGAGAGTTTACTATTTTGCGGGTGTAGTTCAATGGTAGAACTCCAGCCTTCCAAGCTGACTATGTGGGTTCGATTCCCATCACCCGCTCCACTTTAGTTTGGAAAATATGGCCCGCATAGCTCAGTCGGTAGAGCGCATCCATGGTAAGGATGAGGTCATCAGTTCGATTCTGATTGCGGGCTCCATTTAATGTTGGATTGGGCAGGGACTACCTTGCCTGTTTTTGATTTTAAACAATTAAAAAAATTGGCGGGGAGACTGGCATGTCTAAGGCAAAATTTGAACGTACAAAACCCCACGTAAACGTGGGCACTATTGGTCACGTAGACCATGGTAAAACTACCCT
>CANRLD010000129.1 GCA_947631375.1 uncultured Methylophaga sp.
CAGTGGAATCACCGCTGGTATCTAACCCGTTGCATCCGGCAGTAAACCAGAGTCCGACCATGCGTCTGCTGGATGACGATGCTCTGCGGATGGGGACACGCGATGAGTATCCTTATGTGGCGACGACTTACTCGATTACTGAGCTGTTTCGTCACTGGACCAAGTTTTCCAAACTGAATGCCATCGTGCAACCTGAGCAATTTATTGAAATTGGTGAGAAGCTGGCGGAGGAGAAGGGCATCGTTGCCGGTGACACGGTTAAACTGAGTAGTAAGCGTGGCTATATCAAAGGTAAGGCCGTAGTTACCAAACGTATCCGCGCGTTACAAGTGAATGGTGAGCAGATCCACCAGATCGGTATCCCGTGTCATTGGGGGTACGAAGGCGCAACCAAAAAAGGTTTTCTGGCGAATACGTTGAGCCCAGGCGTAGGGGATGCCAATAGTAACACTCCAGAATACAAGGCTTTCCTTGTCAACGTGGAAAAGGTGTAAAGGAGCCAATCCATGTCTATGCAATCTCAAGATATTATCAAGCGGTCCGCGACCAATGAGCTCACCCCTGCAGCGCAGGTGCGCGACAAAAAAGTGCAAGTTGCCAAATTGATAGACGTTACCACTTGTATCGGTTGTAAAGCTTGCCAAGTAGCCTGCAGTGAATGGAATGATCTACGCGATGAAGTCGGTGAGAACTTTGGTGTATATGACAATCCCCGGGACTTGACCCCCGACACCTGGACGCTGATGCGCTTTGATGAATATGAAAACACTGAGTCGGGCAAGCTTGAGTGGCTGATTCGAAAAGATGGCTGCATGCACTGTGATGAACCAGGTTGCCTTACGGCCTGCCCGCAACCTGGTGCCATTGTTCAGTATGCCAACGGTATCGTCGACTTTATTTCCGAAGAATGTATCGGCTGCGGTTACTGTATCGCTGGCTGCCCATTTGACGTGCCACGCATCAGCCAGAAAGATAATAAAGCATATAAATGTACTTTATGCTCCGATCGCGTTGCTGTTGGTCAAGAGCCTGCTTGTGTAAAGACCTGTCCGACGGGAGCCATCCGCTTTGGCAGCAAGGAGGATATGTTGCATTACGGTGAGGAGCGCGTTGAAGAACTCAAGGGACGTGGTTTTGCTGGTGCAGGTATTTATGATCCTGCTGGTGTCGGCGGCACTCATGTAGTGTACGTCTTGCAACACGCCGATAAGCCGGAGCTGTACCACAAACTGCCTACTGACCCGCGAATCAGTAATGCTATCTATGGCTGGAAAGGCTGGCTTAAACCTGTGGCAGCACTGGCATTCTTCGCTACGCTCGCGGGTGCTCTGTTCCATTATGTGGGGGTAGGGCCACAGACTTTGGATGACGAAGATACAGATAAGGAGGGCTAGGGGCATGAACAAGCGCAATAGTTTGCTACGTACACCTTATAGCGTGCGTATCAGTCACTGGCTGGTAGTGCTCTGTTTTTTTCTAGTAGCAATGTCTGGTCTGTCGTGGTTTTTTCCGTCACTAAACTGGTTGAATAACCTGCTGGGCGGCCCTCAACTGGCGCGTATTCTGCACCCATTTCTCGGGGTGGTGATATTTGCTTTTCTGGTCTTTATGTTCTTGCGTCTGGCGAAGTACAACATACTTGAAGCTGAGGACAGGAAATGGTTCGGCAATCTGGGTAAAGTGCTCAAGGGAGAACATGTTGAAGAGCTGGAGACCGGTAAATACAATGCCGGTCAGAAACTGCTGTTTTGGGCCATCATGGGGCTAATCAGTGTGCTGTTGATCAGTGGTATAGTGATTTGGCGACCCTACTTTGCGCCATTCTTTTCCATTCCCTTAATCCGTATCGGTCTTTTTGTACATGCGCTTGCAGGTGTACTAATGATGCTGCTGATTATCGGGCATATTTATTTGGCGTTCTGGGTCAAAGGTTCAATCGACAGCATGTCAACCGGTTATGTTAGCCGCAAATGGGCACGTACTCACCATCCGCGCTGGTATCGGCAGATCACTGCCAACCGCAGCGAAAAGGAACATTGATGAGTAGCATCAAGCTGATTCCCCCGCAGGAGCTCCGCGGCGGCGTTCAGCATATCACGCCATTGTTGTTGCCGCGTCTGGAGCAACATTACCGGCTGCGTGCCGAACGTCTGAGGTTATTGGCCGAAGATCACGTCATGAGAGATTATCTGGGGTTTACTGCAGACATTGTTGCTGCACAACAGCAGATCCTCGATACCTTTCAGTTACCGGACAACGTCAACAGCCGGCTCGAATTAATCGATGGTCAGGCACCATTAGCATATAACCAATTACCTCGCGATCAATATTGGCAACAGCTCTTGAGCCGGCTTCTTGGACAGTTACGCCCCAATGCTACTGTTGAAACCTTAGTCGTGATTGATGAGTTACAAAACAGCAGTGCACAGCAGCTGGAGCAGTGGGCTGACAAGTTGTTGGCCGGTGACTTTTCCCTGGTGGGTAGCGGGCGAGCGTTGTTTTTGTGGAGTGCGTTGTCATTATATTGGACTCAGCTTGCTGCACGGTTGCCGTTTGAAGCTGTTGCCGAGTTAGGTGAGCAGCGTCAATTTTGTCCGGTTTGTGCCAGTGTGCCCAGTGCCAGTGTGGTGCTAGGCGGCGATTTGACCGGCCTGCGTTACCTGCATTGCGGATTGTGTGAAAGTCGTTGGCATATGGTGCGGATTAAGTGCTCTAACTGCGAGCAGGCGGACAAACTTGATTATTGGTCGCTGGAGACACAGGAAGCGCCGCTTAAAGCGGAGAGTTGTTCACATTGTCAGAGCTATCTGAAAATTTTCTATCTTGATCGGGCTAATTATCAGGATGTTGTTGCTGACGATCTGGCTTCATTGGCATTAGATGCAGAGATGGAACGAGAAGGCTTTGGGCGAAGCGGTCTGAACCCGTTATTGTTTCCAGGTTGATTTTTACAACATTGTTGACAGCCAAAGCCGTCGTAAAATGGTATATAGCGCTAGGCTGTTTTCTCCGGGAAACAGCGGCTTTTGGATGTAGAGTAAGCGCTTTTCTAAACACTGGGAAACCATAGGGGGCAGGCCTGTGGCTCTGCCCCTTGCGGTGACCAGCTTATTGCTGGATCGCTTCCAGCGCGATACTGATAGTGACTTCATCGCCGACATGAGGTGCATATTTTCCGGCATTAAACTCACTACGCTTAATAGTGACATGGGCATCAGCACCAATAGCGTCTTTTCCTTCAACCATTGGATGTGGCATTTTGGTGAAATTGGTCACTGTTAAGGTAACCGGCTTGGTAATGCCTTTTATGGTCAAATCACCTTCCAGCGCTACCGGTTCGCCATCATTAAAATGTACCTTGCTCGACTTAAATGTGGCGGTCGGATACTGCACGGTATCGAGAAAATCGGCATCCTGAATATGTTCGTCAAACAGTGTTGAACCGGTACTGACCGATGTCATATCAATTTCAATATTCACCTCAGCTGTGCTGGCAGCTTGATCAAGGATAACGGTGCCGCTGGTATTACTGAACTGGCTAAGCTGGGTCGACAGTCCAAAATGACTATAAGAAAAGCGTGGGAAAGTGTGGTCGCCATCGACGATATAGGTCTCTGAAGCTGCGATAACAGGCGTGGCAGCCAGTGCCGCACCGGCGATAACAAGTGCTGTAGATAATTTTGTTAATGTTTTCATGATTTATGCCTCAAGATTTAGGTTTATCGGTGACATGGTGGATTAGTGAACCGTCCATGCAATCGGTAAGCTGCACTATACTGAGGCGAATAAAGACGAAAAAGAGGGCAATCAAGAATGAACTGTTCTTATATAAAGAACATTAGTCTACTTCATTAGGTATTTAATACTTTATGAGCACTCATCGCTGATGATTTCTTTAATAGCTAAAGGAGGCGGGCGAAATGGCTTAACTGGCGATCATTACACTGATAATCAGTGCGTTGGCGATATCGATTAAAAAACCACAGACTAATGGCACGACAATAAATGCTTGGGGTGCGGCGCCAAACTCGCGGGAAACAGCCGTCATATTGGCTACGGCTGTTGCTGTTGAGCCGAGTGCAATGCCGCCGAAGCCTGAGCAAATTACTACCGATTCATAGTTGCGTCCCAGTGCTCGGAACAGCACAAACAGCACAAAAAGTATAACCAAGGCGATCTGAACCAACATACTGACCGTGATAAATCCTAACATCGGTTGCAGGTGCCAGAATTTTAGCCCCATCAAAGCCATTGTCAAAAACAGACCCAGGCATATATCTGAAATCAACGCCACGCCGGGCTGCATACTGGGAAAGTTCCATAAACGTTTTTCCCCTTTTGCCAGCACAAAATCACCGAATGCCCGCAGGAAAATGCCGGCGATAAGACAACCCACAAAAGAAGGCAGCGTGATTGGCGTCAGACTGGCCAGATGCGTGATGCCTTGTCCGAGGATCAAGGCGAAATTAAGCCAGAGTAATGCTAACAGGACACCGTAATAATCAATTCTTGAGAGCTGTTCTTCACGGTGTAGTATGCCGATTTCAAGAACCGTATCCCGTGATGGTCGAATATGGTGTCGACGCATTAGAATACTTGCCAGCGGACCACCAATCATACAGGCTGCCATTAGCCCTACCATATTGGCAGATAGTCCAACTTCCGCCGCGTTTTCAATGCCTAAGTTATCAACAAAGTGAGGCGTCCAAGCCATCGTGGTGCCCACGCCGCCAGTCAATGAGATAGAGCCAACCATCAAACCTGTATTGGGATCCATACCAAACAGACTGGCAAGGCCGATACCAACGAAATTCTGCAATACCATAAACAAGACGGCCAGTATTGCCAGAATAACCAGCTGTCGACCACCTTTAGACAGGATTCGAGTGTCAGTGTTTAAACCGATAGCGGCGAAAAAATACAGCAAGAACTGATCACGAACGGCGAGATCAAATGTCACCTCCAGAGCTGCAGCGTAATAAAGAACACAAACAATAATTGCGCATAAAGCCCCGCCTACTAAGGCATCAGGAATGCTATAGCGACGCAACTGCCGAATACGGCTGACGACCTCTTTACCAATAAATAACAACAGGATAGCTAACGTAAAGCTAATAAAAGGATCTATCTGCATTGCCAGCCTATATTTGAATTTTAGTGGATAACATTAGTATAGCTGGCGGAATGCACGCTGAAGTAGCATAAATATTTTGCCTTCGAGATTTAAGGCTTTAACTTGACGGGTAATGGCTAGGTGGATAGAATGCCTCCCCTTGGCTGGGTGGCAGAGTGGTTATGCAGCGGACTGCAACTCCGTGTACGCCGGTTCGATTCCGACCTCCGCCTCCATCTTATTGTATCAAGAGATAATAGAAGGCCTGAAAGCGTTGA
>CANRLD010000130.1 GCA_947631375.1 uncultured Methylophaga sp.
TACCGCGTGGAATACGCCCGCCGAGCTTCTGGAATTTGCTTGGGTCGCGTAAAAAGTCAACCAGCTCATATACTTCTTCTTTGGCTTCTTCAACACCCGCGACATCTTTGAAAGTCACTTTGACCTGATCTTCATTCAACATGCGCGCTTTGCTTTTGCCAAATGACATTGGGTTTTTACCGCCACCACCCTGCATCTGCCGCATGAAGAAAATCCACACACCAATCAACAGTAACATCGGGAACCATGAAATAAAGATTTGCATCAGCAAACCTGTTTTTTCGACCGGTTCTGCTTTGATAGCAACGCCATTATCGAGCAGGTCGCCAATCAGACCCGGATCGTAGTCAGGACTGAATGTACTGAACTGACTACCATCAGAAAGCGTGCCGGTAATCGCGCGCCCTTGAATATCAACACTGGAGACAGCACCGGTTTTGACGTTACTGATAAAGGTCGAATAGTCCATTTCGCTTTGTCTGTTTTGCTGTGGACCGAAATTATTGAATACCGACATCAATACCATCGCGATGACGACCCATAAAACAATATTTTTCATCATGTCACTCAATGTTGGTTACCCCTACTAGTAACGTTAATCTTTTTACAGTCATTTTAGCCCGCGGCCCAATAAATACACTTCGCGACTACGTGCTCGTGAAGCATCCGGTTTTCGCGTGATCACTTTGTTGAAGTGAGTACGCATGGACTTTAAAAAAGTATCAAACCCCTCACCTTGAAATACTTTGACCAGAAAAACTCCCTGTTTACTTAAATGCGTAACAGCAAAATCCAGAGCCAGCTCAACCAGATGCATGCTACTCGGCTGATCAATCGCATCCACACCTGTCATATTGGGGGCCATATCGGATAAAACAAGGTCTATTTCCTTTCCAGCTAACAATGCAGTCAACTGATCCAGCACCTCGTCCTCACGGAAATCCCCTTCGATGAAATGGACTCCGGTCAGAGGGGTCATTGGCAAAATATCCAGTGCGATGACCTTACCTGTGTCACCGACACGATGCAAAGCATAATCTGACCAGCCACCTGGAGCGGCACCCAGGTCAACCACTGACATCCCTTTGCGGATTAACTTGTCTTTCTGATCGATTTCTTCCAGTTTGAACGTAGCGCGGGAGCGGTAGCCTTTCTGTTGTGCCTTTTTAACATAAGGATCGTCAAAATGTTCTTTGAGCCAGTTCTGGCTGGATTTACTGCGCGCCATATCACGCTCTGTTTGCCGTGGAAGGCTTGTCACTGCTAAGTACCAGTAGCAAACCGGCGATACTTAGCATTAGATAAAAGTTTCGACTGAGTATGTGTAAACGGTCAAACTGCAGTACCAGTTCATCATTCATACGCCAATTCTCAACCAATTTAATAGCCGCCATTTCCGGCTGCAGATAGATACTGAGTAGCAGCGTTATTATTATCATGCCAACCAGCACCCAGAAGCGCCAGAACTGTAGCACCTTGCCACGCATAAGAATAATTTTGCCACTGAGAAGTAATGTACCGCTGACTAAGCCGACAACATTCACCGCAAAAAATAATCTGCCCGCGTATTCCGCGGCAATCGTTGCTTCAATATTTGCAAAAGCCAAAGGCACTGCCAGATAGCCAATCGACCATAGCGCGCCAACCCACAGGGTCAGCAGCAGTCGTTCGCCAACTGTTTCAGTAAGGTGCAAGCCTTTACCCTAGATAATCAATACTGACAATTTCATATTCAATCGCGCCGCCGGGTGCCTGAACCATCGCAACATCATCAACTTCCTTACCAATCAGCGCACGAGCAATTGGCGATGAAATCGAAATTCGGTTGAGTTTGATGTCAGACTCATAATCACCCACGATTTGATAGCGTACCGTTTCGTCCGTATCAATATTCAACAGCTCTACTGTCACTCCAAAGACGACCCGCCCATCTCTAGGCAAAGCGTCCGGATCAATCACCTGACTGTCTGCCAGCACCGACTCCAATTCCTGGATACGGCCTTCAATAAAGCTTTGCTGTTCACGCGCCGCATGATATTCGGCGTTTTCTTTCAAATCACCATGAGCTCGTGCTTCTGCAATAGCATTGACCACTGCTGGACGTTTCACGGTTTTCAATTCATGTAATTCCACTTTCAGTGCTTCGGCACCACGGACAGTAATAGGAACGGCCATTAAGTTAATTCTCCATGTAATGACTGCAAGCGATTCACTGACACAATATCCTCACAGTGCAAAGCCTGAATAGTGGCTCTGGCAGCTGCCAGTGTTGTGGTGTAGTTCACCTGATGTTGTAAAGCAGCGCGACGGATCTCTCTTGAATCTGCGACTGCCTGACGCCCTTCAGTGGTATTTACAATTAAAGCGATTTCATCGTTTTTAATCATATCAACAATATGCGGTTGACCTTCAGCGACCTTTTTAACGCGCTCACAAGGTACCTTTGCATCTATCAATGTCTGTTGAGTGCCACGGGTCGCCAGCAATGAAAAGCCCAAGCCTAACAAATCTTTGGCAATTTTGATAACTGCCTGCTTGTCTGCATCACGTACCGAAATAAATGCCTTCCCACCAACAGGCAGGCTGACAGAGGCCGCAAGCTGAGATTTGGCAAAGGCTTCACCAAAGGTTCGGCCAACCCCCATTACTTCACCAGTGGATTTCATTTCCGGGCCTAGGATCGGATCCACGCCCTGGAACTTGATAAACGGGAAGACCGCTTCTTTTACCGAGTAATAAGCAGGAATGACTTCCTTAGTTATCCCTTGTTCTGCCAGTGTTATTCCAGCCATGCAGCGTGCGGCGATTTTTGCCAGTGGCACACCGATAGATTTGGACACATACGGCACCGTACGCGAAGCACGCGGGTTCACTTCCAGAATAAAGATACGATTCCCCTGAATCGCAAACTGGGTATTCATTAATCCCACGACACCCAGCTCTATCGCCATTTGCTTCACTTGGACGCGAAGCTTATCCATAATTTCCTGACTCAGGCTATAAGGTGGCAAGGCGCAGGCTGAATCTCCAGAGTGAACACCAGCCTGTTCAATGTGTTCCATGATGCCGCCGATAAGTACCTCTTTACCATCGCAGATCGCGTCAACATCCACTTCGATAGCATCATCCAGAAAACGATCCAGTAACACCGGGGAATCATTGGAAACCGAGACAGCAGTCAACATATACCGCTGCAACTCTTCTTCGTTATAAACGATCTCCATCGCTCGCCCACCCAACACATAAGAAGGACGAACGACCAGCGGATAACCAATTTCAGCCGCCAACGAAACCGCTGTATCAACAGAGTGCGCAAGGCGATTAGGCGGTTGCAACAGCCCCAGCTTTTCCACCATTTGTTGAAAACGCTCGCGGTCTTCAGCATGATCAATCGCATCAGGTGAGGTACCGATAATCGGTACACCGGCCGCTTCCAGCGCCCGCGCCAGTTTTAATGGGGTTTGTCCACCAAATTGCACAATGACGCCTTTCGGCTTTTCCAGCTCAACAATTTCCAGTACATCTTCCAGCGTCAATGACTCAAAATACAGGCGGTCAGAGGTGTCATAGTCGGTGGAAACGGTTTCCGGATTACAGTTGACCATGATAGTTTCATAGCCATCTTCCCGTAGCGCCAAAGCAGCATGTACGCAGCAATAGTCAAACTCTATACCCTGGCCGATACGGTTAGGGCCACCACCCAAAATCATGATCTTGTCGCGATCAGTCGGATTGGCTTCACACTCTTCATCGTAGCTGGAGTACAGATATGCGGTAGACGTGGCGAACTCGGCAGCACACGTATCGACGCGTTTATACACCGGGCGCACGCCCAGGCCGTGCCGATGACTGCGCACCTGTTTTTCTGTTTTGTGCAGCAATTTAGCCAGTCGTGAATCCGAGAAGCCTTTACGTTTCAGTGCACGCATTTCAGCTTCATCAATATCATTGAGTGAGCGCTCTTTAAGCTGATTTTCAATCTCGACCAATTCCTGGATCTGAATCAAAAACCAGGGATCGATATAGGTCAGTTGCTGAATTTCATCAAAGCTCATGCCATAACGGAAAGCGTCTCCTACATACCAGAGACGTTCAGAGCCCGGCAAACTCAATTCGCGGCGCAAGACTTCTGCGGTATTTTCGGCTTTCAGATCCAGAATTTCATTCAGGCCATCACGATCAATTTCCAGGCCGCGCAAGGCTTTTTGTAACGATTCCTGGAAGTTTCGGCCGATTGCCATCACTTCACCCACTGACTTCATCTGGGTACTTAACCGATTATCTGCCAGCGGGAATTTTTCAAAGGTAAAGCGCGGCACCTTGGTGACCACGTAATCGATTGTCGGCTCAAATGATGCTGGCGTTGCACCACCTGTTATTTCATTTTGCAGTTCATCCAGGGTATAGCCCACCGCCAGCTTGGCGGCTACTTTGGCAATCGGGAATCCCGTCGCTTTTGAAGCCAGCGCTGATGAACGTGACACTCGTGGATTCATTTCGATAATAATTAACCGTCCGGTTTCCGGATTCACCGCAAACTGGACGTTCGAACCGCCGGTTTCTACACCAATTTCACGTAATACCTCCAGCGAGGCATTACGCATAATTTGATATTCCTTATCCGTCAGCGTCTGGGCCGGCGCAACGGTAATCGAATCGCCAGTGTGTACCCCCATCGGATCGAGATTTTCAATAGAACAGATGATGATGGCGTTATCTTTTCTGTCGCGCACCACTTCCATTTCGTACTCTTTCCAGCCAATGATTGACTCTTCAATCAGCAGCTCAGAGGTAGGACTGAGATATAAACCTCGCTGGCAAATATCAATAAAATCTTCGCGGTTGTAAGCGATACCGCCCCCGCTGCCACCCATCGTAAATGATGGGCGGATAATGACCGGGAAACCAAATTTTTGCTGTACTTCCAACGCTTCATCAAGCGAGCGAGCAATGTCTGACAGTGGCATGTCCAGGCCAATCTTGCGCATCGCCTCGCGGAACAAGTCGCGGTCTTCCGCTTTATTAATCGCTTTACTGTCAGCGCCGATCATTTCGACGCCATACTGTTGCAAAACGCCATGACGCTCCAGATCCAGCGCGCAGTTCAGCGCCGTCTGACCTCCCATTGTAGGCAACAGAGCGTCTGGTCGCTCAGCTTCAATCACCTTGCTGACCGCCTGCCAGGTGACCGGCTCAATGTAAGTCGCATCGGCCATATCCGGATCAGTCATGATCGTCGCCGGGTTCGAGTTGACCAGAATGACCCGGTAACCTTCTTCACGCAACGCTTTACAC
>CANRLD010000131.1 GCA_947631375.1 uncultured Methylophaga sp.
GCTCAGCTGGATAGAGCACCGGCCTTCTAAGCCGACGGTCACAGGTTCGAATCCTGTCGGGATCGCCAATCTACTACACTAACATATTGATTTATATAAGATTTTAGCGACAAGCACCCGCACTTTAACACTTCTAAAGGCCCTTGATTCTATTGATCTTTCCGGCGTCATCCCCGCACCTTTTAGCTGGGAAATCAGCCCGCAATCACCGCCCAAATCTTGCGGTTTTCTCACGCTTAATTAGGGCCTTGTTGCACGGATCGGATTACGGTCGAGATAGCCCTACCCATGGCCTGTTTCATGAGACCCGCTGGAATTGTGGACGGCCGAGTTCCGTCATCCGGTTGAGAACACGGACGCCGATCTTGGCTTCTGTTTTCTGATTGTCAAAGTTCCTCGCTCTGAGTTTTGGTCCGATTACGGTCTTATATCGGCCTATTTGGGTCTCACCGCGACTGCGCTGATTGTAGCCGGTTGCTTTTTGCCAGGCTAACCGGCCGTAGGTCTGTATTTGTGCAATATGCCGGTCTCGAACCGATGGATTGTGCCTCGCTTGCGGGCTGGGTACTGCTGTTCTGGGCGGAGGAATAATGACCTCCACAGTTTTACCAAACCGTGCCTCCAGAAGATCCCGGGTTGGCGCTCCATCGTAAGCACCGTCGGCTATAAACTTGGTCACAGAACCGCTGATCTGATCCAAAAGCCCAGGTAAGACTGTCGGGTCGCCAATGTCATCTGTGGTCAGACCGGCGCAGATAATCTCACCGTTGACAAGATCAAGGCCGAGATGAAGTTTACGCCAGCTTTTGCGTTTTGCCTTGACCTTGTGCTTGTTTTCCAGCCATTCGCCCGCACCGAAGACCTTTAATCCTGTACTGTCAACCACCAGACGAACCGGCTCACGGCAGGCGGCTTGACGCTTTGCTAAAGGCAAGACCAATCCTTTGCTGCGCCGCGACAGGGTGGAAAAATCCGGCACGGCAATATCAACCCCATCAGTCTCGCAACGCTGCGCATCAGACCCTGGGTCTGACGCAGGGGCAGACCGTAGACAATACGTAAACTCAGGCACAGCGTGATCGCCATATCTGAATATTTCGGCTGGCCACCCCGAGATGTCCGGCGTGCCGCAGACCACAAACAGAGCGTCTCATCACTCACCCACACGGTTAAATCACCGCGTTGGCGCAGGCTTTCATTATACGTCGCCCCATTCGTGACTTTGAATTTCTGCTTGGCTATCTTATGTCGGCGGGAAGCATTGAACTTATGTGGCATCAAACACTTCCTGCGAATAAAAACGAACACTGGATATCAGGTCAACGCTTATCCATGCAACAAGGCCTCGACAATGCGTCGAGAGAATAGGTCAATGACAACAGCCAGGTTAGAAAGTAGATTAGAGTCTAAGATGTTTTTTGAATCATTGGAGATGAGATGCTGAAAAAGTATCGTTTCTTTTATGTCATCATTTTGAGTGTGATTGTGCTCGGAAAATATTTCAATATAGTTCCATCATTTACAGAGTATGCATTGGCCTCAAGACAAAATTCCGATTTTCCGACTTTGGTAATCAATACACCTGCAAATGTGACCTATACATTGACTGCTGGTGCCTCTGAATTGCCGAGAGTGCTCATAACAACGCATACGCCATGGACTGAAGGCGTGCAGGAGTTTTCAGGCATTACTCTGAAAACTTTGCTGGAAGCAGCAGGACTTGATGAGAAAACCATTCGCCAATCAAAGATTAAAGCCCGTGCACTCAATGATTATGAAGTCGAGATTCCAGGGCAGGATGCTTATGATTATAATGTTCTTGTAGCGGATCAAATGAACGGAGAGGTTATGCCAATAACGGATTTTGGTCCGTTCTGGATCGTATATCCGCGTGATGACAATACGGAATTACAGGATTCTCGGTTTGATCAGCGATGGGCTTGGCAATTATCGGAATTGATAGTTGAATGAAAATTACGCGAGCCTATACTTTAGCCGGCATCGTGATGCTCGGTTTTTGTCTGATGCTGACATATGCTTTTTATCAGCTTTTACGTATCGAACGTAGCCTTGAAAACTATGTCGGGGAAAATATGCTCTGGGCTGTTCATCAGGCGGATCGTGAAAGTCGTCGCTTTGGCGATGTGCTATTATTAAATAGCGATAATCATGATCTGGTTGCGCTGCGATTTGAGATTTTGAAAAGCCGCATAAACCTTTTATATAGCGGCCCTCAGCTGGAATATTTTAAAAAAATTGGTGCACAGGAACAGCTCGACCATATTGCTACAACAATGAAGCAAATTGAACTACGTTATGAAACAGGGCACAGTCTTGAGCAGGCTGAAATCCTATCGATTTACCGTGATATCTTGCCGGTGTTTAATGACTTTGGCCGTATTGCCAATCTTTCAATGCTTTACGAGCGTAATGCAGGTGGTGCAGATCGTGATCGTCAGCTAAATACGATTTATCTGACCATGGCAGCCGTGGTGGGGCTGATGACTGTTGGTGGTTTTTTATCATTTTTGCTGATTATGAATATCAAATCAGCCAATCGTGCTAATTATGCATTACTCCGTCATCAGGAGAAGCTGGAAGATATTGTTACTCAACGAACCGAAGCACTCAGTGTGGCGTTGAAAAATGAACAAAAGTCAAATGAGATTTATAAAGGCTTTTTAACAACAGTATCACACCAGTTCAAAACACCGGTGGCTATTATCGATCTGATTGCACAACGTTTTATCCGTCATCCTGAAGACATAACTGCTGAAACGGTAACCGAGGCTGCAGGCAGAATTAGGGAAGCCGTTAGCCGTTTGTCACGAATTATAGAAAGCACAATCAGTGGTGATATTATTGACGGCAGCGGTGTTAAATTAAAGATCGAAGAGTTTGATCTGGTAGAGATGGTACGCCAGACAATTGCTTATCATCTGGAAATTTATCCTGCCCGCCATATTGATTTTGATGTGAACATTTCAACTCTACTTTATCATGGTGATAAAACTCTGTTAGAGCAAATCCTTATAAATTTGCTGGCGAATGCAGAAAAATATTCTTTTGCAACCATGCCGATGATTGTCACTATTCTGCTTAAGGATAATATATTCATATGCACCGTTAAAGATTACGGAGTTGGAATTCCTGAAGATGAAGCGGAAATGATTTTCAATCGTTATTATCGTGCCAGCAATGTTGCACATTTATCCGGAAGTGGCCTGGGGTTGAGTTTCTCACGACAAATTGCTCAAATTCATGGAGGTGATTTGAAATTACTGACCACTGGTGAGAGTGGAACAGAGTTTGAGTTGATATTACCGATCACCAGAATTATCCAAGCCTGAATTTGAAAATAGCTGAGTCAATAATGAATACTACCCGCCGCGCTTTGGTCTTATGTGTTGAAGATGAAAATTATATTCGAGAAGAGCTGGTGCGAGAGCTTATGCGCTCAGGTTATGACGTTATTGAAGCGGATAACGGATTGGCTGCATTGGAATTGTTGAGAAAACGTGCGCCAGATTTTCCCGATTTGATTGTTTCTGATATTCTGATGCCGCATATGGATGGGTTGGAATTCTTGAAGCAAGCACGATCAGGTTTTGAGCAGTTAGATTCTATTCCATTTCTGTTTCTTTCGGCTCTTTCCGGTCGTGAACGAATGTTGGAAGCCTATCGTGCTGGTGTTGATGAATATCTTGTCAAGCCAATCGATATAGGTGTTTTTATTTCGCAGGTAGAAGCCAAATTACGTTTGGTAAAGCGGATTGAAAACAGGCGTCAGACAGCATCTTTGGGCGATAATGCCAAAAACTTATCTCCACGGGAGCTGGAAGTGCTCATGCAATTGGTTGAGGGCAAGAAAAATGCGCATATTGCCTCTTTTTTGCAGCTCTCTGAACATACGATCAATGATTATATCAAAAGTATTTTTAAAAAACTGAATGTGCATTCACGGGCTGAGGCAGTTAAAGAAGCGATTAAACATAGGGTGATAAACCCGTAAAATATATATAAATCAAATAGATAGAATTTTATTTCATGTTTCAGATATTATATATTTTATTATAGTAATTTTATAATGCAGATACCCCCCGTGTTTACGGGAATAGCTCCTCTCTGAAGTTTAAGTAGATATCGGCATCTCGGCGAACAACCGTTCGTCGCGGAGCCTTTATTACCTTCTTCTGGAGTATGCTGATGTCATCGGATTTTCAAACCCATTCTACTGTTCTTCCGAAAATCAGGCTTACTCTTCTGGCCGGCGTTTGTTTTGTCTCATTAGGTGGTGCTGCAACTTTTGCACAAACAGTTCCCTTGCATGTCAATGACGTGCAATCGCCCTCTTTGAGTGATCTTAAGAATAAGGGCGGAATGAATGAGGAACGTAGAGAGGGAAAGCGTGGCGGACATGGTCAAGATGCCGAGATAACTATTCTGCCACCCGCATCTAAAAAAGCGACGGCTGGTCAAAATGGGACTGACGGGCAAGGATCGGAAACGAGAGACACGAACTCGTACGCGGATAATAATGATAAAAATATTTTTCTGGTAGGCAGTAAGGGTGGTGCAGGCGGTAATGGAGGCTCTGTTGGGAGAGGTAGAAGCGGTAATGGGGCTGATGGTGGTGCAGGTGGTAAAGGCGGGGTAGTTAGTGTTGATAGTGGTGGTGATTTAACGGTTGAAAATGCCAGTGGCATTGTTGCTTTTTCTGAAGGTGGCAATGGTGGAAAAGGCGGAAGTGCCAGTGCTATTAAGGATAATGTGAGTGCTGGAGATGGCGGCCAGGGCGGTGGTGGTGGTAATGTTGGTGTAACGAATAATGGAACGATAACAGCAAGCGGCAATCAGGCTCTTGGTATATTTGCTCAGTCATCCGGCGGCAATGGCGGTAAGGGTGGTGAAGCTGATGGTGAACTTGCAAATGCCACCGCAGGAAAGAGCAGCCATGGTGGTACTGGGGGAAGCGTTACTGTCACGAATAAAGGCAATATTACGACCAATGGTGTGGGATCGGATGCAATCCATGGCCTCTCGATTGGCGGTAATGGTGCAAATGCAGCGCAGGCAAAATCTTTCAGCACAGCCAAAAATGGTGTGACTGGTAATGGTGGCGATGGATCAACGGTTACAATAACTAATGAGGCAGATGTTGTTACCGAAGGCGACCAGTCAAACGGATTGGTTGGTA
>CANRLD010000132.1 GCA_947631375.1 uncultured Methylophaga sp.
ATACAATACGGCACGAACCAGGATGCCAAGAAAAAGGCCAAACTGTGCCCACCACAGAGAAAACCATGACCGAACAACCCCATGTCGAAGACATGCCAAACATCGATCCAAAGCTACTTCAGCCAATTGATATTGATGCGCTAGCCGCGCCAGATGCTCTACGACATCCACCTAAAATATTGATTCTGTATGGCTCACTTCGCCAGCGATCATTCTCGCGCTTGACCGCAGAAGAAGCTGCCAGACTACTGCGCTGGTTCGGCTGTGAGGTACGTACTTTCAATCCTTCGGGTTTGCCGCTGCCAGATGATGCTGATGAAAGCCATCATAAGGTTCAAGAGCTGCGCGCACTGGCAGAATGGTCGGAAGGCATGCTTTGGGTCAGCCCGGAACGCCACGGCACGATGACAGGCATCATGAAAACGCAAATCGACTGGATCCCATTATCGATTAACAGGATCCGTCCGACCCAAGGTAAAACATTGGCCGTTATGGAAGTCTCGGGCGGCAGCCAAAGTTACAACGCCGTCAATCAAATGCGTATTCTTGGCCGCTGGATGCGCATGGTCACCATCCCAAATCAATCTTCTATACCAAAGGCCTATATGGAATTTGACGATGCCGGGCGAATGAAACCTTCACCTCTTTACCAGCGCGTTGTTGATGTCTGCGAAGAGCTGGTGAAATTCACCTGGTTACTGCGTGGCAGAACAGACTATCTGACGGATCGCTATTCGGAGCGTGTCGAGTCTTCGGCAAAATCCTCTCCACAGATCGAACAAGATCCACTCTAAACATAAGGTCGTTACATTACATGCTGGCACTGGTTATTTTTGTCGCTACTCTGGTTTTGGTCATTTGGCAGCCCAGAGGCCTGGGGATCGGCTGGAGTGCGTTGGCTGGCGCGGTGGTCACCCTGCTGCTCGGCGTCGTCCAATGGGCAGATATTGGCGTGGTGTGGGCTATTATCTGGGACGCCACCTTTACTTTTGTTGCCTTGATAGTGATCTCTTTGTTGCTTGATGAAGCGGGTTTCTTTGGCTGGGCTGCACTGCACGTTGCCCGACTCGGTAACGGCAAAGGCCACTTACTTTTTCCATTGATTGTGCTGTTGGGAGCGCTGATTGCGGCATTCTTTGCCAATGATGGTGCCGCACTGCTACTGACACCGATTGTCATCGCCATTTTACTTCGGCTGCAATTTCCCCCTCCTGCCGCATTGGCGTTCATTATCGCAACGGGATTTATCGCAGATACTGCCAGCCTACCGCTGGTTATTTCCAATCTGGTGAACATTGTCAGCGCCAACTATTTCGACATTGGCTTCGGCCGTTATGCGGCGATCATGCTGCCCGTTAATCTGGTCTCGGTCATCACAACATTACTGATGTTGTGGTTGGTATTTTGGCGAAACATTCCCAAATCTTATTCAACTTTAGCACTCGATCCGCCACGTTCTGCAATCAAGGACCCGCTGGTTTTTCGTGCCGCCTTTCCGGTGCTCACCGTATTACTGGTCGCTTATTTTACTACTGAATCACTAGAGGTGCCGATTGCCCTTGTGACGGGAAGCGCAGCCATTTTATTAATGGCAATTGCCGGCCGCTGGTGGCAGGGAGGCCGAGAAGCGGTGGTGCCGGTGGTGCCTGTGTTGCGCCAGGCTCCCTGGCAAATCGTACTGTTCTCGCTGGGAATGTATCTAATTGTTTACGGTTTGGGGAATGCCGGCTTGACTGACTATGGCGCGGCAGTGCTGCAGTGGCTGTCACAGCAAGGAAATGTCGTTGCCACCATCGGCACCGGTTTTCTCTCGGCGATTGTCGCCTCAATAATGAACAACTTGCCCTCAACACTTGTCGGCGCATTGGCAATTGAGCAGGCGCAGCTGCCAGCAATAACGCAAGAATTGATGGTGTACGCCAATATCATTGGCAACGATCTGGGCCCGAAACTTACACCTATCGGCAGTTTAGCGACCTTATTGTGGCTGCATGTACTGGCCGGTAAAGGCTATCAAATTGGCTGGGGGCAGTATATGAAAATTGGCTTGATTATTACCCCACCAGTGCTGTTGGCTACACTCATCGCATTAACCTTATGGCTGCCGCAATTACCCATACCGCCATGATAAGGCGAACCTTACTCTGAAGCAGGTGGAGCATCGCCACTAATGTATTTCCACGTTTGTGAAAGGTGAACAGCAACGGGGAAATTGTGTTTTTCCGCATCCGAAGACAACGCTTTTCGTCGGATAGGCAGTGATGATTAATGGTGTTAGAAACAACGAGATTTGAAATTTTTCTTGCTCCAGCACCCTGGCGGGACCGGGAGAGAAAACGTTGAAGCAAAATTGGAGCGGGAAACGAGGTTCGAACTCGCGACCTCAACCTTGGCAAGGTTGCGCTCTACCAGCTGAGCTATTCCCGCGTAAGAAGTGGTGCATTATAGGCAATTATTATTTTCTGTCAACCCTTATCTATCAACACTGGCAGGGCAGCTTTCAGGTAACTAATCATAGAGGTTAATGTCAGGAATGCCGCAATATATAACAGTGCCACACCCACTTCAAAAACCGGTAAGCCAAACAGGGGGTTATAGTAAATCAAGCAACCAATGGCCAGCATTTGAAAGGTGGTTTTCCATTTGCCAATGGTCGAAACCTTAACCACATTCCGGGCACCAATCGCTGCCATCCATTCACGTAATGCGGAAATTGTCAGTTCGCGGAAAACAATAACAATGACCGGCAGCAACACAAACCACAACGCTGATTTATAGAGGATCAACAATAACGCGACTACCACAATTAATTTATCTGCCACCGGGTCAATAAACGCCCCAAATGCCGATGTCTGATTTAATCGTCTAGCCAGATAGCCATCCAGCCAGTCTGTCACGCCAGCCAGCACAAACACAGCCGTCGCCCATAACGACGCACTGTCATAAGGCAAAAAATAGAGTGCCACCAATACGGGGATCAGTAAGACTCTGAGCAGGCTGAGAAGGTTTGGTAAGTTCAACATGGTCATATGTTTCTACGTTTGATGGCGGCTATATTAGCACTATGTACCTGTTAATTGTCGGGATGAAATCGGTCATAAATTTTTTGAGCCAGCGAAGCACTGATCCCTTCCACGCGTTGTAGATCTTCCACTCCCGCACGTTTTACCTCCTGCAATCCGCCAAATTGCTGCAAGATTTTCTGCCGACGCTTGGGTCCGAGTCCGGGAATATCTTCCAGCGAAGAGGATGTTCGCGCCTTGGCTCGACGCTGGCGATGACCGCTAATGGCAAAGCGATGTGCTTCATCGCGCACCTGCTGTAACAAGTGCAACGCCGGTGAGTCAGCTGGGAGGGTTACCTCACCTGCCTGCCCAACCAGAAACAGCGTTTCTTCACCCGGCTTTCTTGCGGGGCCTTTGGCAATTCCCAAAATAGGTAAATCGCTTAAGTTCAACTCCGCAAGCACCTCTTGTGCTTCCTTAATTTGCCCTTTGCCACCATCAATCAGTAAGAGATCCGGCCGTTTACCTTCTCCGTTATTTAACCGGGTGAAACGACGTGTTAACGCCTGGTGCATAGCCGCGTAGTCATCGCCGCCGGTAATCCCTTCAATATTAAATTTCCGGTAATCGCTTTTTATGGCGCCTTCCAGGCCAAATACCACACAGGAAGCAACCGTTCGCTCTCCTCGTGTATGACTTATATCAAAACATTCAATTCGCTTTGGCAGCTCATCCAGCGCTAACGCTTCTTGCAACATTTCAAAGCGCTGCAATAAGTTGGAGCGGCTTTGCAGACGCTGAATCAGACTGATCTCGGCATTGGTCTTTGCCATTTGTAACCAGCGCGTAGCATGGCCACGTTGCGGTTTACGCAGACTCACCTTATGACCGGACTCAGTCTGTAATACTTCCTGCAGCAGCGCAGCGCCCTCCACCTCATGGCTCAGCAAGATTTCCGCTGGTACATCCTTTCCCAGATAATATTGCGGGATAAATGCTTCCAGTAACTCTGCTGCTGAAATATCAGTAGAGCCTTTGGGGAAATAGGCTTTGCTACCGAGGTGACGCCCTCCGCGTACAAAACTGACTTCAACCACGGCAATTCCATCACGAACAATCGCTGCCAACACATCGGAGTCTCCCTGCATCGAACTGACATATTGTCGCTCCTGAATGCGGCGCAGACTGATGATCTTGTCGCGGATCAAAGCGGCTTGCTCAAACTGCAGCTGTTGTGATGCCGCTTCCATTTGTGCACTGAGCTCATCCATCACCTGTTGATTCTTGCCCTCCAGAAACAAAATGGTGTGCTGTACATCTTGTTGATACTCCGCCTCTGAAACCAGGCCAACACAGGGCGCTGTACAACGTTTGATTTGGTATTGCAGACAGGGACGGCTGCGATTCTGGTAATAACTGTCTTCACACTGGCGTACCGGAAACAGTTTTTGCAGCAGATTAAGGCTTTCCCGTACCGCACCGGCACTGGGATATGGGCCAAAATATTTGCCAGGCTTACGTTTGGCACCTCTATGCAGGCTCAAACGTGGAAAGGTATCGCCCGATATAAATAGATATGGGTAGCTTTTATCGTCGCGTAATAAGACGTTATAACGCGGCATCAGCTCCTTGATCAGGTTGTTTTCCAGAATCAGGGCTTCATTTTCGGTATGCGTAACGGTGATTTCAATAGCCGCAATTTGCGCGACCATCACCTGCGTTTTCGTTGTTAAACTGCTGCGGCGAAAGTAACTTGCAACACGTTTTTTGAGGTTTTTTGCCTTACCGACATAAATCACTGCGCCACTGGCATCCACCATTCGGTAAACACCAGGGCGACTGGTCAGTGATTTTACAAAACTTACCGGATCGAATTTCGAAGGTTCAGCTATTGGGCTATCAGTCTGACTCATTACTACCGTTAGGGTTGCTCATATCTTTAGGTGAATACTGACGTTGATAGCATTTGTGCGCCTGATAGAAACTATTTGCGGACAAGCCCAGCAAAATAACCCCACCAATAATCGCTGGCGTCTCCTGATGATAAAAGTAAAACATCGCTAGCGCAGCCAATAACTCAGCCGTACCTATCACTTTTAATAACACAACGTTTTCTGTTCTTTTTATAGCCATTTACCACTCCTTTGCGCTAATTTTGA
>CANRLD010000133.1 GCA_947631375.1 uncultured Methylophaga sp.
AACGCGCTTTAGGGCGTTTTGCTTCAATCGCATGCACTAATTTATCGACAACCGCTTTGGCTGGCAGGGTAAACGGAGCGACAGATTTTGCCGCGGTCAGGCGTTTTTCCATCGCCGCATAACGCTCGCGGTGAGCACTATTATGTTTATCAATATGCTGTTGATATTTGGCAAAGGCATTTTGTCGAAAGCGACTGATAATCGGACCTGGTTCGATCAGCGAAATATGAATATTGGTGTCCATGAGCTCCAGACGCAGCGTATCGGCAAGACCTTCAATAGCATATTTACTGGCATTGTAGGCACCACGATAAGGCAAGGCGATAAGCCCCAGGATGGAACTGTTATAAATAATGCGTCCCGAGCCTTGCTTGCGCATTTGCCGGATAAGCAGGTTGGTCAATTCCTGTGTACCAAAGACATTGGTTTCAAATTGTGCGCGAAGCGCGTGACGCGTTAAATCTTCCACGGCACCGGGTTGACCGTAGGCAGCATTATTGAACAACACATCGATTTGCCCGTTAAATACCTGTAACGCTGTTTCAACCAGCGTGTGAATGGCTGCGCTGTCGTCAAGATCACATAGTAGACTGTGGATGCCAGCCTCCGTCAGTCGTGTAGTATCTTCGACCGTACGGACGGTAGCGATGACATGATGACCGCGCTGCTGCAATATTTGAGCGGCTTCAAAGCCAATGCCACTCGAACAGCCGGTAATCAGAATGTTAAGCCTTTGGTATTTATGCTTGTTTTTTGGCATATAAGTAATCAGAGTATGCTGAAAGTCCAGTCGGGTTAAATATTTAAGCACAGTAGCCGCTAAAAGCAGTAGAGCGATTCAGTCACAAGGGGCAAATTGCGGGCATGTTACAAAGGAATGAGATTAGTCAGACTGACTATGAGCGGTTTCGACAATTTTTGGAACAAGCCTGTGGCATCGTTTTGGGTGAGGGCAAACAGTATCTTATTGTCAGTCGACTGACGAAATTATTGCGTGACGAAGAGATTCCTTCGGTTGCTGAATTATTAAATGCCATACAGCGCGGCCATCCTCGCCATTTGCGCGATGCCGTTATTGATGCGATGACCACCAATGAAACCTCATGGTTTCGTGATGGCGGGCCGTTTGAATTGTTTGAAAAGCTGTGTCTGCCCGAGCTGGAATCCCGGCTGTCTCAATCGTGCAGGATTTGGTCAGCCGCCTGCTCCTCTGGTCAGGAGCCTTACACCATCAGCATGATCCTGCATGATTATTTGCGCAAAAAACCCGATAGCCGCCTTAAAAATACGCAGATCATGGCTACCGATATCTCCAACAGTATGCTGGCCCTGGCACGACGCGGTATTTATGAAGAATATGCGTTGATACGCGGCATATCACCAACCAGGCGGCAACAGTTTTTCACCGCGCTGGACGAAGACGGGCGCTGGCAACTCAATAATGAGATTAAAGATCGGGTACAGTTTCGAGAGCAGAATTTATTGCAAAGCTATACCAGTCTGGGTAGGTTTGATGTCATCTTTTGCCGTAATGTGCTGATTTACTTCTCCATCGAACGCAAGATAGACATTCTTACTCGCCTGGCGCAGACAATGAATCCACAGGGCTATTTATTTTTGGGTGCATCGGAAACAATCAGCGGTTATAGCGATGCGTTTGAGATGCAGCGTACCCCTTATGGCGTGGTCTATCGCCGCCATTAATTTTCGGTTTTGCGGCTGTCGATCGTAAGTGTTGTTAGCGATGACGGCTTCGTGTCCTTGTTTTTATCGCATTTTTCACCGCAGCACCAGTTGCTAATCTGACGTATCACAGTTTTGAGCAGGCGCCATAAGCGCGGTAATAACCATACGATGAATATAATAAAAACAGTCAGTGCCGCTAAAAACCAGAAGGGATGCATGATCGCCAGCCAGAGCCCGGCAATCACCAGAACGTCTTCGGTAATCGAGCTGCCCCAGTTGCTGAAAGGTTCGGGAGAGGCATTGAGCAGCAAACGGCCTCCGGCTTTTGCCGCATGGCTTACTGCTGCCAGACTGCCACCGAGTAAACCGGCAGCAAGTTCAATGGCAGGACTGATATCACCCACCGCGCCTGCTGCCAGCATGGCACCTGCCGGAATACGGATAAATGTATGCAAACTGTCCCAGCCGCTATCGATGCCCGGAATCTTATCCGCGAAAAATTCTATGCAATACATTACTGCTGCGGCTGTCATCACCAGCGGATCGGCAAGGATCTGTAATGAGTCGGGCAGGATGATATAGCCGGTTGCGCCCAGGTAACCAAGCATAAAGACCGCAGCGTATAAATTAATACCACTGGCCCAGGCAAGGCCCATGCTTAATGCGATAAGACTGACAACATCCATTTTGAGACGCCTGTTTGTTATAGTGCTCGGAATTTGTGTGGAGTGTGTAGTGGATGATAACCCGAACAGAACTGCTCGCCTATCTTGACGACTTGCTGGAACCCGCAAAATTTCAAGACTACTGTCCAAACGGATTACAGGTGGAAGGTAAGCAGCAGATTTCGACTTTGGTGACCGGCGTAACAGCGAGTCAGGCATTGCTGGATGCGGCTGTAGCCAAGCAGGCAGACGCCATTCTGGTACACCATGGATACTTCTGGCGGGGCGAAGCCCAAAGCATTACCGGCATTAAATACCGCCGTTTAAAAATCGTGCTGACACATGATATTAATCTGCTTGCCTATCATCTGCCTTTGGATGCGCATGCCGAGCTTGGTAATAACGTCCAACTGGCAAGGGTGCTTGATATTGAAGTTGATGGCCGGATTGCCGGCACCGGTGATCCGGCGCTCGGTCTATGTGGTTATTTGACGCAGCCACAAACAGTTGCTGACTTTTCAGCACATATTAGCCAGCGATTACAGCGAGAACCGCTGGTCGTTACTGGTCATCAGCGTCCCATCAGAACCATCGGCTGGTGTACTGGCGCGGCGCAAGGTTATTTGCAGCAGGCTGCTGAGCTGGGACTGGATGCGTTTGTGAGTGGTGAAATTTCTGAACAGACAACGCATTTAGCACGTGAGCTGGGAATTCATTATTTTGCGGCGGGGCATCATGCAACCGAGCGTTACGGTGTACAGGCACTGGGAAAACATCTTGCGCAGCAGTTTGGTCTCCAGCACTATTTCATCGATATTGATAATCCGGTTTAATGGGATACCGAGATTTACCGTAAGGCTGTAATACATCATGAATGACTATATCAACAAGTTGCTGCACTTCTTTCAGGTTCAGCTCTGGCAAGAAACCGCCGAGAGTACCGGAAAATTAAAACGTATGGCACATCAGGGCGTGCGCGTGTTGTATGTGATGATTAAACAGCTATCGACCGGTGAGTTAAATCTGCGAGCGATGAGTCTGGTGTATACCACCTTATTATCGTTGGTGCCGCTGATCGCGGTGGCGTTTTCAGTATTAAAAGCGTTTGGTGTTCACAATCAGATAGAGCCAGTGCTGTTGGGATTAATGGAGCCGTTAGGAGAGCGCGGCGCGGAAATGACAGCCAACATTATTAGCTTTGTCGAAAACGTCAAGGTTGGCGTGCTGGGTTCTATCGGCCTGGGAATGCTGTTTTACACCATCATCGCTCTGGTGCAGAAAGTGGAAAGTGCGTTTAATTTTGTCTGGCGGGTAAAACGGCCAAGAAGTATTGCTCGGCGGTTTACCGATTATTTAAGTGTGGTGATGATCGGGCCGGTACTGGTGTTTTCGGCAATTGGCCTTGCGGCTACCGTGATGAACCATGAGGTCGTGCTGAAACTACAATCCATCGAGCCCTTTGGCACGTTGTTGTTAGTGATGAGCAAGCTGCTGCCGTATTTTATGATTGTGCTGGCATTTACCTTCCTCTATACCTTTATTCCTAATACCCGCGTCAAACTCGCACCAGCATTGGGAGGGGCGCTGGTTGCCGGTGCATTATGGATTGGCCTTGGCACCCTGTTCGCTACCTTTGTTGCCTCGTCTTCTAATTACACGGCAATTTATTCCAGCTTCGCGATTTTGTTTTTCTTTATGATCTGGCTGTATCTCGGCTGGTTTATTCTGTTGACGGGATCGCAGGTTGCCTTTTATTTGCAGCATCCAAACTTTGTACTGATGGGCGGACAGCCATTGCTCTTGAGTCCGCGCTTACGTGAAAAAAAAGGGCTGTGGTTAATGACGATGATTGCGCGGCGGTTTTGTGAACAACAACCTGCGTACAGCTTGGCTGAGCTGGAGCAGCTTACTGCGTTGAGTAATGAGAACCTGACTGATTTACTCGGCATACTGGAACAAGGCGGATTTTTGGTGGAAGTGGCGGGCGAGAAGCTGGCTTATACGCTGGCAAGTGATATCAACCAAATGCAGGTGGGTGACATACTGGCGTGTTTGCGCAGTGCCGAAGAGCAGGGACTTTCGCGATTGCAACAACATACAGAGCCAATGATTGAGCAGTTTTTTACTCGGGTAAATGAAGCGCAGAACACCGTGCTACAGGAATTAACACTGCGTGACTTGGCGACAGGTAATACTGAATGAAGGTAAATAATGTCTTCTCGGGGAAACATATTTTACTCGGCATAACCGGCAGTATTGCCGCTTATAAAGCGCCCGAACTGGTCAGAAGGCTAAAAGAACAAGGTGCTGAGGTTCGGGTGATGATGAGCCACGGCGCTACCCAGTTTATTACACCATTGACCTTGCAGACGGTTAGTGGCCATCCGGTATCGGTTAATTTTTTTGATGCTGATGAAGAAGCGGCGATGGGGCATATTGCGCTGGCACGCTGGGCAGACTGGATAGTGATTGCACCCGCAACAGCAGATTGTTTGGCCAAGCTCGCACATGGTCATGCCGATGATTTGATCTCGACGGTATGCCTGGCTTCTGAAGCACGGCTGATAATTGCGCCGGCAATGAATAATAAAATGTGGACACATAGCGCCACGCAACAGAACTATCAGTTATTACAGCAACGCGGCGTCGACTTTCTCGGCCCGGAAAGTGGCGATCAGGCGTGTGGCGAACAAGGGGAAGGCCGATTGATGGCCGTGGAAACGATTCTGTCCTGTCTGGCGGATAAACTGTTACCCGGGCCGTTAGCAGG
>CANRLD010000134.1 GCA_947631375.1 uncultured Methylophaga sp.
CATACTACAGGCGATGGGGGATTCGGCACAAGTTCAGCCTGTGTATCACTGGGAAGTTGATGATCTGGTTCACTTAAGCATCGCAGAAGCCACGGGTAACAGCATGATGTTGCGGCTTATCCGTGATCTGCGGATGCGGACACGTATGTTCGGCAAAGAACGTATTCCGAACCGCTTCGATCCGGGAAAGGCAGAGCATCTGGCCATTATTGATGCCATTGAAAATGCAGATGCTGATTTGGCTGCGAAGTTGATGCGAGAGCACATCGAAGGAGCAAGATCAGCAATCGTTCAGTCGCTAACGAGAGAGATATTATAATGGAATGCAGTTTGCTTGATGCCCGCGGTGTGAATGTGATTGCGGTAACGCCTTTTGATAGCAAAGGTGATTTAGATATAGATAGCACAGGACGCATGGTTGATTTCTATGCGGAAAAAGGCGCCGATAGTCTGACCATTCTTGGCATGATGGGAGAGGCTCCTAAACTAACTGTCAAAGAATCTATCCAATTTGCAAAAGAAGTTATTACTAAGGCAGGTGGTATGCCGGTGGTTGTTGGTGTTTCGGCTCCCGGTTTGGCAGCAATGAAAGAACTAACTTCAGCGACGATGGATAGCGGTGCTGCAGGTGTTATGATTGCTCCTCCGCACAGTTTGCGCACTGATGATCAAATTGTTTCTTATTATCAGATGGTTGGTGAGGAACTGGGAGCGAAGGTTCCTCTGGTAGTTCAGGACTTTCCATTGGTTACAGGCATTACAATGAGCAATGCTGTACTTGGCAGGATCATCGATACGGTTAGCAATGTAGTTATGTTAAAGCATGAGGATTGGCCAGGCTTAGCGAAAATTTCGGCATTGCGTTCTGCTGAAAAAAATGGCCGCCGCCGCATCTCAATCTTAACAGGTAATGGCGGTTTGTTTCTGCCCGAAGAAATAATGCGGGGTGCTGACGGCGCAATGACCGGTTTCGCTTACCCTGAAATGATGATTACTGTTTATCGTTTGATGTGTGAAGGCAAAATTGAGCAGGCGCAGGATTGCTTTGATGCATATTTGCCTTATGCGCGATATGAGCAACAGCCTGGTTTCGGTTTGGCCGCGCGTAAATATGTTTTAGCAAAACGGGGGGCAATTCAATCCGATATGATTCGACGCCCAGGGCCAAAGCTTTCAGTTGATGATGTTGCCGATATCGAAAGACTTTTGGCACGTCAGGAAAAGCGCCTTAAGGAGCTTGCGCTATGAAGCTCGGTCTAGAAGGTAAAACTGTACTGGTTCTTGGTGCTAGTCGAGGACTGGGTAAAGCTATTGCTATCGCTTTCGCGCAGGAAGGTTGCCGTGTTTTTGCTGCAGCGCGTACGATAGAAAAAATTGATGAATGGAAGTTGGGGCTTCCGGTTGATGTTGCAGTAAGGGTTTCATCTCACAAGATTGATCTTACAGAGCAACAGACTATTGATGCGCTTGTTGATGAGCTGCTTGTTTTGGGCGGTGTTGATATTCTCATAAATAACTGTGGCGGTCCAGCTCCGACCACGGCGATGGATGCAACAGCAGAGGCTTGGGAGCAAGCATTTGCTTCTATGGCATCATCGGTTTTTCATCTTACCGGAAAGCTGATCAGACCAATGATCAAGCGTGGTTTTGGCCGTATTATTACGATCGGATCTTCTGGTATTGAGCAGCCGATTGCAAATCTTGCTCTTTCAAATGGCATACGGGCTGCAGTGGCCGGATGGTCTAAGAGCCTTGCCTCGGAAGTGGCCGGTAACGGAATTACAGTCAACATGTTACTTCCGGGGCGTATTGATACCGAAAGAGTGCGCAGTCTTGATACAGCACGTGCTGAGCGTGAAACTCGACAGATTGAGGACGTTCAAAGATCTTCTGCTGCGGAGATACCAGCTAAACGGTACGGTAATCCGGAAGAATTTGCAGCGGTTGCTGTGTTTTTGGCAAGCGAACCAGCCGCTTATGTGACGGGTTCAATGATCCGCGTTGATGGTGGTCTGATTAAATCTATTTAGGGGCAAATAAAATGACCATGAAAAGACTACTTTATCTTGGCAACGGTCGCCAGCATACCAGCGTTGCCAAACTGGATGAACGTTTTGCAGGTTGGGGACTTGAAGTTGATAATTATTGGGCTCATGCCGGACAATTTCCTGAAAAGCTTACTGGCTATGATGGGATTTTTATCTCTGGTAGCCCGCACGCCGCATATGAAGATATTCCGTTTATCAATCGTGAGCATGAGTTAATTCAGGAAGCGGCTGAGTTAGAGATACCGATGCTTGGTATTTGTTTTGGGAGCCAGATATTAGCCTCGGCATTATGTGGTCGTGATCAGGTGTTCCGGCGTAGCTTTTGTGAAATTGGGTATAAATGGTTGTCTGTCAAAGAAGCTGCAAAAACCGATAAAATTGCTAATGGTCTGGGGTCGAGCGTCTATATGTTTGTCTGGCATAATGATGAGGTGCGTGCTGATCATCCAGATATGACTATACTTGCAACTAGCGATCTCTGCCCTAATCAAATTTGGCGTTATAAGGATCAACCAGTCTGGGGGATCCAGGGGCATCCGGAAATAACACTTGAACAATCAAAAATTTGGTTTGAAGAAAATCGTACAACAATGGAGCGCGATGGCGCGGATATTGACGAGCTGAATGCATCGGCTGATGAGGCCACCGAAGCAAAAACAATGCTGACAAAATTTACTGAACTCATAGTGAAAGGCTGATTCACGCAATATTGCTAACCTATAAAAATGGCGGACAAAATGAGCCGCAAGGGGAACGAAAATGCGATCTAACTTACGTTATCTAAGCGCTGCTGTAGCGATGATTGCTGCAGTTACCGTCACTAATTCAAATGCTCTTGCTGAAGATATGGTTTTTGTGAGTTGGGGAGGAACCTATCAAACTGCAATCAAAGATGCATGGATTAAACCTTTCTCTGCTGAAACAAATATATCCGTTATTGAAGATACTGAGCCGGAAATTGCGAGAATTCGCGCAATGGTTGATACCAAAAGCGTTGAGTGGGACGTAGTTACTGGCGGTGGTTCCACACTCATGCAGGGGATAAAATACGACCTCTTTGAAAAGATCACTCCTGAAATGGTTGATCAAAACGGTGTTATTGAAGAGGCACGCAGTGATTATGGAGTCCCTTCTGAGATTTTTTCAACCTTGATCGGGTATTCCACGACGGATTTTCCAAATGGCGGTCCCAAAACTTTTGCTGATTTTTGGGACGTTGAGAAGTTTCCAGGTAAACGCGCATTACCTAATAAGCCCGCGACAGTTTTAGAGGCAGCATTGCTGGCCGACGGGGTTATGATTGGTGATGTTTACAAAACCCTCAGCACAGCTGATGGAATGCAACGTGCATTGGATAAAATCCGTGAATTGAAGCCACATGTATCTGTTTGGTGGTCAAGCGGTGCGCAGCCGGTTCAGGCTTTAGGCAGCGGTGAAGTATCGATGGCTCTGGGTTGGAACGGACGCTTTCAGGCAGGAATGGATGAAGGTCTGGATATTGCAATGACTTGGGATCAAACTGTTGCTCAGGTCGGCTATTTTATGATCGTCAAGGATGCACCAAACAAGGATGCAGCAGTCAAATTTCTCAACTATATGATAACACCGGAAGCTCAGGCACGTTTTAGCAACTATGTTTCATATGGCCCGGTGACACCAAAGTCTCTCGAAATGATTGATGCAGAGCGATTAACCCGATTGCCCTCGACATCTGAGCGGATTGCAAACTCACTGTTCCTTGACCTTGAATGGTGGGAAGATAATACCATTTCCGCAAGCGAGCAATACACCGCCATGATGCAAGAATAATCATCAAGCAGAAAGTTAGATTGCGGCCTTTTTAAACTTCAGCATAGCCCAATCTATACGCGTTGTTTTATTGATGAGCATGATCGTTAAACGATCATGAATGATGAAATATGCCTGCAGTTCCGCGGGTCATGATGATGCTGCGAGGTCACACATTAAGCAGCATATATGGGTTTGTAACGTTGAGTGAGTTTGAAAACTTAACAATATTCCATGTCTAATTTCACCCTCCTATGTTTGGATGATCACTATGGTTGAACGTAGCTACTGGTTTGACAAAAAAGAATATGAAACGCGATTGTTGCGGGTTCAGAAAAGGCTAATTGAAAAAAAGCAGGATGCCTTTCTGGCATTTATGCCGGAAACGGTCACTTATCTTACGGGCTTTTTTACCCGAGGATATACGAGTTTTCAGTTCGCCATAATTCCTGCTGTGGGAACGCCAACTATTATATGCCGTGATGTTGAAGAATATTACATTGACAGCACATGTGTTTTTCCGGGACGCGTTTTATGGACTGACAGTGATGATCGTATTGCTGTGGCTGCAAATGCAATTCGTGACTGTGTAGGGGGAAAGCCAAATTTAGGTATCGAAATGGCGGCTTGGCCATTATCTGTTGCGCGTTATCAGGGGCTTAAAGCAGCCCTACCTGATGTTACATGGAATGATGAAAGTCGACTCGTCACTGAAATGCGTTTTATCAAGTCACCTGCAGAAATCGCATATCAGCGCCGCGCGGCTAAAGCTTCACAGGCTGGTATGCAGGCCGCTATCGATACAGCAACTGCTGGAACAAGTGAGCGGGAAATGGCGGCTGAGATTTGTGCGGCAATGATCCGGGCTGGAAGTGATTTACCAGGCCCAGGCGTTATGTCTTCAGGGGAGCGGGCGTTTCATCTCCATGGCGGCTACTCTGATCGCGTTTTGACGTATGGTGATATTGTTCAGATTGAAACAACACCTAATGTGCGACATTATCATGCCCGTTTTATGCGTCCGATCAGAGTTGGGGTAGCAAGTGATGAAGATTATCGCATTGTCGAGAAACTGATAGAAATACAGGATAAAGCACTTGCAGCAGTTAGGCCTGGCGTAGCAGCGACTATTTCTGATGCAATTTATCGGGATGGAATCTTATCAGCGGGTCTGCGTGAAACCTATACCAATAAAACATTCTATTCGGTTGGACTGCTTTTAGCACCGAGTGGCGGAGAGCCTTTAGAGGCTGAACCCGGCAGCGAATGGACGTTTC
>CANRLD010000135.1 GCA_947631375.1 uncultured Methylophaga sp.
AACTGACCAAGCGACTGAAGCTGATGGAGGCCTTCCTCGACTCCGGTAATAAGCCAGAGTGGATGGTGATGGAAGTGTTACCTGTTCTGCCACCAGATTTGCGCCCACTGGTGCCCCTGGACGGTGGACGGTTTGCTACTTCTGATCTGAATGACTTGTATCGCCGGGTTATCAATCGAAATAATCGTTTGAAACGTCTGCTGGATCTGAGTGCACCGGACATTATCGTACGTAACGAAAAACGTATGCTGCAGGAATCAGTAGATGCGTTGCTGGATAATGGACGTCGTGGTCGTGCAATTACCGGCACCAATCGTATGCCATTGAAATCATTGGCCGATATGATTAAAGGTAAACAAGGTCGTTTCCGTCAGAACCTGTTAGGAAAACGTGTCGACTATTCAGGTCGTTCCGTTATTGTGGTTGGGCCATATTTGAAACTACATCAATGTGGTCTGCCGAAAAAAATGGCTTTGGAATTATTTAAACCATTTGTGTATGGCAAGTTGGAACGTAATGGTCTGGCAACAACCATTAAAGCAGCCAAAAAAATGGTGGAGCGTGAAGGACCGGAAGTCTGGGATATTCTTGAAGAAGTCATTCGTGAACATCCTGTACTGCTGAACCGTGCACCAACACTGCACCGTTTGGGAATTCAAGCGTTTGAGCCGCTGCTGATTGAAGGTAAAGCTATTCAGCTGCATCCACTGGTTTGTGCGGCATATAACGCCGACTTTGACGGTGACCAGATGGCCGTCCACGTACCTTTATCTCTGGAAGCACAGCTGGAAGCGCGTTCATTGATGATGGCGACAAACAATATTTTGTCACCAGCCAATGGTGAGCCAATCATTATCCCGTCACAAGACGTGGTATTGGGCTTGTATTATATGACCCGTGCACTGGTGAATGAAAAAGGTGAAGGCAGCCGATTTGCTGATATAGCAGAGTTAAGACGCGCTTATGATAATAAAGCCGTGTCACTGCATGCGAAAGTAACGGTGCGTATTAAAGAAACCGACGTAACGTTGCCGGAACCTGAGCAAAATCGGACAGTTCGCGTTGAAACAACGGTTGGCCGTGCCATTTTGTTCAGCATCGTTCCTAAAGGCTTACCTTTCTCGGTTGTTGACCGCACGATGACCAAGAAAGCAATTGGTGATTTGATTAACACCTGTTATCGACGTTTAGGGCTGAAAGATACCGTCATTTTTGCCGACCAATTGATGTACCTCGGCTTCTATCAAGCCACTATGTCTGGCGCATCAGTATGTGCTGATGACATGGTGATTCCACAAGCCAAGAACAGCATTTTGGCAAAAGCGGAAGCTGAAGTTGAAGAAATCGCAACCCAGTACGCCTCTGGTCTAGTAACTGATGGTGAGCGTTACAATAAAATCATTGATATCTGGTCGCGTACCAACGATCAGATTGCCAAGGCGATGATGGACGGTTTAGGTACCGATACCATTCTCAACGCTGATGGTGAGCAGGTTCAACAGCAATCGATGAACTCTATCTACATGATGGCGGATTCCGGGGCGCGTGGTAGCGCGGCACAGATTCGTCAGCTGGCTGGTATGCGTGGTTTGATGGCCAAGCCTGATGGCTCAATCATTGAAACGCCCATCACTGCTAACTTCCGTGAAGGTCTGGACGTTTTGCAGTACTTTATTTCCACGCATGGTGCGCGTAAAGGCCTGGCAGATACGGCGTTGAAGACTGCGAACTCAGGTTATCTGACCCGCCGGCTGGTTGACGTGTCACAAGATCTGGTAGTTATCGAAGAAGATTGCGGCACCACCAAAGGCATTAGCATGACACCTATCATCGAAGGTGGTGATGTGGTTGAAGCGTTGGGTGAGCGTGTACTGGGCCGTGTGGTTGCAGAAGATGTTCAGAACAATGAAGGTCAGGTTGTGCTGAGTGCCGGACATATGATCGATGAAGCCTCTGTCAGCAAGCTTGAGCGTGAAGGTATCGATGAAGTCATGGTTCGTAGTGCAATTACCTGCGAATCACGTTATGGCGTATGTGCGTCCTGTTATGGTCGTGACCTAGGTCGTGGCCATAAGATTAATGTCGGCGAAGCGGTCGGTGTTATCGCTGCTCAGTCTATCGGTGAGCCTGGTACACAGTTAACAATGCGTACCTTCCACATTGGTGGTGCTGCTTCACGTACCGCTGCCGATAATTCGGTTGTGCTGAAGTTTAAAGGTCGCATCCGTTACAGCAATATCAAGTCGGTTCAAAACTCGTCCGGCAAGTTTATTGCGGTTTCACGTTCGGGAGAATTGCAACTGATCGATGATAACGGTCGTGAACGTGAACGCTATAAAATTCCGTATGGTGCGGAAATTTCTGTCGCTGATGATGATGCAGTAGAAGCTGGACAAATAGTTGCGTCATGGGATCCTCATACTCATCCGGTTGTAACCGAAGTAAAAGGTCATGTGCGACTGAGTGACCTGGTTGAAGGTGTTACGGTTGATAAGCAGGCTGATGAAATCACCGGGCTGACCAGTATGATTGTTCGTGAGCCTAAGCAGCGCAGTAGCAGTGCCAAGGATATGCGGCCAATGGTCAAGTTGGTTGATGATCATGGTAATGACATTAATATCGTTGGTACGGATATTCCTGCTCAATACTTCCTGCCAGGTGGCGCGATCGTTCGTGTTGCTGATGGTATGGAAGTGGATATCGGTGATATTCTGGCGCGGATTCCTCAGGAAAGCAGTAAAACTCGGGATATTACCGGTGGTCTGCCACGCGTTGCCGACCTGTTTGAAGCACGTAAACCCAAAGATCCAGCATTAATGGCTGAAATCAGCGGTACGATTAGTTTTGGTAAGGAAACTAAAGGTAAGCAACGTTTGATTATTACGCCTAAAGAGGGTGAGCCGCATGAAGAGCTGATTCCAAAATGGCGCCATATCTCGGTGTTCGAAGGTGAATACATCGAAAAAGGCGAATTGATCGTTGATGGACCAGAAGATCCGCATGATATCTTACGGTTGAAGGGTATACTAGCGCTGGCCAACTATATGGTGAGCGAAGTGCAGGAAGTTTACCGTTTACAAGGCGTTAAGATTAACGACAAGCATATTGAAGTCATTGTGAGACAAATGCTGCGTAAAGTAGAAATTGATGCGGTAGGAGACAGTAAGTTTCTCAAGGGTGAGCAGGTCGAGTTTGATCGTGTTCTGGATGAGAATGATGCGCTCGAAGCCCAAAACAAGATGGGTGTGTTGTTTACACCAATGTTGTTGGGGATTACAAAAGCATCGTTGGCGACAGATTCATTTATATCTGCGGCCTCGTTCCAGGAAACAACTCGCGTGTTAACTGATGCCGCAGTAACCGGTAAGAGTGATAACCTGCGCGGATTGAAAGAGAACGTTATTGTTGGTCGGCTTATCCCCGCAGGTACTGGTCTGGCGTATCATAAAGAGCGTCAGCGCAGACGGCAGGGCGGTAAATCCGTAGAAACAGAAGTCGCAGAAGAAGCGACTCAAAATAGTAAGGACGAAATCAACGAGGCTTCCTAAAAGAAACCTTGACGCAATCGTTTGTTGCGTTGTAGAATTCGTCTTCTTTGTCGGGCGCCCATTTCTAGGGTGCCCGTTTTTACTGGTGACGCAGTACTAAGCTGTTGTGTACCGTAATTGGAAATATTTGTGGGGCTATTTAATGGCAACAATTAATCAGCTGGTTCGTAAGCCACGTTTACGCCAGAAGAAAAAGAATAATGTACCGGCTTTGCAGGCTTGTCCTCAGCGTCGTGGTGTTTGTACCCGTGTGTATACAACAACACCAAAGAAACCAAACTCGGCGATGCGTAAAGTAGCCCGTGTACGATTAACCAATGGTTTTGAGGTCGCCTCCTATATCGGTGGTGAGGGGCATAACCTGCAAGAGCATAGTGTTGTTTTGATTCGCGGTGGTCGTGTAAAAGATTTGCCTGGTGTGCGTTATCACACTGTACGTGGTGCTCTGGATACATCTGGTGTTTCTGCGCGCCGTCAAGGCCGCTCTAAATATGGTGCCAAGCGTCCGAAGGGTTAATAAATCCACAGGGTTAGGCTCAGAGCATAAATATAAGTTTAGGATGTAGAAATGCCAAGAAGAAGAGTTGTCGCCAAGCGTGAAGTTTTACCAGATCCAAAGTTCGCAAATATTGGATTGGCTAAATTCATCAATGTCATCATGAAAGATGGTAAAAAGTCTGTTGCTGAAAAAATTACTTATGGAGCACTGGATACAGTCTCTGAAAGTAAAGGTGGTAACGGATTGGAGATTTTCCAGAAAGCCATCGAAAACATCAGCCCAATGGTTGAGGTGAAATCACGTCGGGTTGGTGGAGCGACTTACCAGGTTCCCGTTGAAGTGCGTGCCGAACGCCGCGTTGCGTTAGCGATGCGCTGGCTGGTTGAGGCGGCTCGTAAGCGTGGTGAGAAGTCAATGGGTATGCGCCTTGCTGGCGAATTGTCCGATGCCTATGAAGGTAAAGGCACAGCGGTCAAGAAGAAAGAAGATACCCACCGGATGGCAGAAGCCAATAAGGCGTTTTCACACTTCAGATTTTAAGTTGTTCCCTTGCCTGACCTGATTCAGGCAAGGTTTGTTCTTTAACAATGTTGATCCTAAAGAGTAGCTATAGTGGCACGTAGTACACCTATTAATAGATACCGTAATATCGGCATCATGGCGCACATCGACGCGGGTAAAACCACGACGACCGAGCGTGTGCTGTTTTACACTGGTATCTCACATAAAATTGGTGAAACACACGATGGCGCAGCGACCATGGACTGGATGGAGCAAGAGCAGGAGCGAGGAATCACGATTACCTCTGCCGCAACCACTTGTTTCTGGTCTGGAATGGATCAGCAGTTTTCTCAGCATAGAATTAACATTATTGATACCCCGGGGCACGTTGATTTCACGATAGAGGTCGAGCGTTCATTGCGGGTGTTGGATGGCGCTGTTGCCGTGTTTTGTGCGGTTGGCGGTGTCGAGCCTCAGTCAGAAACCGTCTGGCGTCAAGCCAATAAATATCATGTCCCACGATTGGCGTATATCAACAAGATGGATCGTCAAGGTGCTGA
>CANRLD010000136.1 GCA_947631375.1 uncultured Methylophaga sp.
GAGAGGATTAAATATAAATCATTAGCAAAAGGTAACAGGCAGATAGCCAGAACAAGCACTGCCAGGATGGCTTTAAGTAACCGGCTGCGTAACTCGATTAAGTGTGTTATCAGGGGTTGTTGCTCACCGCTTTCCATCGTCTGTCTGCTTATTTTGTATGGCTTTTTCAACCGGGGTTACTTCTGACTGGTCTTTGGTCGTCTCGAGGGGGGCATCCGCTTGTTGTTTGGACTCAATGATGTCGTCGAGCACAGACAAGTCCTGGGTTTTTTTCAGTGCCTGCTGGAGCTCTTCTGCACGAAGTTCTTTAGCAATATCTTTTTTTATCGCTTGCAATGAGGTATTGGCGCGGCCAAGCCATAAGCCGCAAACTCGGGCCAGCTTGGGCAGTTTTTCCGGGCCAACAACAATCAATGCCACAACGGCAACTACCACCAGTTCCCAGAAACCAATATCAAACACGGTGTTTAACGTTGATTGGTGTCGTGTTCTTTATGGGAGTGTTTTTGCTGGTTTTCATTATTATGTTGCAGATTGTTGGTGTCGCTTTTTTCTTCTTCACTTTCATGTATTGCATTTTTAAAACCACGAATGGCACTGCCCAGGTCACCGCCCAGAGTGCGTAGTTTTTTGGTGCCGAAAAGCAGCGCAACAATGACCAAAACAATCAATAACTGCCAGATGCTGATTCCACCTAATCCCATGGTGTTGCTCCTATTGAAAACCGGGCAGATTGTTGCCACCCAGTAAATGAATATGTAAATGGTAGACCTCTTGGCCACCACCAGGGCCGGTGTTGATGATGGTGCGAAAACCGCTGTCCAGACCTTGGGCTGCCGCAAGCTGCGGCAACTTGAGGATCATGTGGGCAATCAGAGACTGATGCTGTTGTTGCAGTTGATCCAGTTGTGCGATGTGTTGTTTGGGGATGATTAGCAAATGCACGTCTGCTTTCGGATTTATGTCGTTAAAAACATAAATCAACTCATCCTCATAGATTTTTGAGGAAGGAATCTCTCCGGCGATAATTTTGCAGAAAATACAATCAGTCACGATTTGCCCCTGTTGTTTTTTTCTTCTAATCCAGACAAGCCAAAGCGGCGTTCCAGCTCGGCCAAAATGGCTTCAACCTGGATCTCATTATGCGCCAGTAACACCATGGAGTGAAACCATAGGTCAGCCATTTCGTAGATAATTTGCTGTTTATCTTCGGCTTTTCCGGCGATAATGGTTTCTGTGGCTTCTTCGCCCAGTTTTTTGAGAATTTTATCGGTACCTGCGTGATACAAACTGGAAACATACGATGATTCAGGCGCGGCCTGTTTACGTTCATTCAATACGACCATCAGCTTTTGCAGGGTGTCACTCATCGGTAAATCTCATCCGGATTTTTTAGGACAGGTTCAGTGGTTTGCCAGCTACTTTCCTGCAGTTGCAAGAAAAAGCAATGATGGCGTCCAGTATGACAGGCAATTCCCCCTATTTGCTCGACTTCAAGCAAGATAGCGTCTTGATCACAATCCAGCCGGATAGATTTTATACGTTGTTGATGGCCGGACTGTTCACCTTTATGCCAGAGCTTTTGTCTTGAACGTGACCAGTAAACAGCATGACCGCTTTCTGCAGTAAGCCGTAGTGACTCTCTATTCATCCAAGCGAGAGTGAGTACTTGCTTGCTGGAATGTTCCTGGGTGATAACCGGGACGAGCCCGTCGCTGTTCCAGTGAACTTCGTCCAGCCAGTCGCTCATAAGCGTACCTCAATGCCTTGTTCCGCCATTTGTTGTTTGGCTTCAGCAATGGTGTGTTCGCCAAAGTGAAAAATGCTGGCGGCCAACACCGCATCGGCATGCCCCAACTTGATGCCATCGATCAGATCCTGCAACTTTCCAACACCACCAGAAGCGATAACGGGAACACTGACAGCATCACTGACGGCCCGGGTTAATTCCAGATCAAAACCTGAGCGAGTACCATCGCGATCCATACTGGTTAGTAGTAATTCACCGGCGCCTAATGCCACCATTTTTTTGGCCCATTCGATTGCATCAATGCCAGTGGCATTGCGGCCGCCATGAGTAAATATTTCCCATCTTGGTTGTTCATCTTCAGTGGAAACCCGTTTGGCATCAATGGCGACGACAATACATTGTGAGCCAAACTTTTCGGCGGCTTCACGGACAAAATCAGGGTTGGTGACGGCAGCAGAGTTAATACCAACTTTGTCAGCTCCGGCATTTAACATACGGCGAATATCAGCAACGCTGCGGATGCCGCCGCCAACCGTGAGCGGAATAAACACCTGACTGGCAACCGCTCTGACCACGTCTTCCATGGTGTCGCGATTATCGGCGGTCGCGGTGATATCCAGAAAGGTCAGTTCATCTGCACCTTGTTCGTCGTAGCGTTTGGCAATTTCAACTGGATCACCGGCATCGCGTATATCAACAAACTGTACGCCTTTGACAACACGGCCGGCATCAACATCAAGACAGGGAATAATGCGTTTTGCGAGTGCCATATCAAAATTGCAATTGCAGTGGTGGGTTCAACCGATCGGCCAGCGCCTGGCCTTCTGCCAGATCGATGGTGCCTTCATAAATTGCACGACCAATAATGGCGCCCATAATGCCTTCGGTTTCGTAATGGCAAAGTGCTTTGATATCGTCATAATTGGTTACACCGCCGGAAGCGATCACCGGAATGTTGATCGCTCGCGCCAGATTACGCGTTGATTCGAGATTGACTCCCTGCATCATGCCATCACGGCTGATATCAGTATAAATAATCGCTTCAACCCCATCCTGCTCGAATTGTTGCGCAATATCGATCACATCGTGATTGGAGAGTTTTGACCAGCCATCAATGGCAACTTTGCCATCTTTTGCATCAAGACCAACAATGATATGTCCTGGAAACTCGGCGCAGACATCACCCACAAAATGTGGGGCATTTATCGCCTTGGTGCCAATAATGACATAGCGAACACCTGCATCAAGATAGGTTTGTATGGTGTCTTCGTCCCGGATTCCGCCGCCGACCTGTACGTCCAGATCAGGAAATGCTGCACAAATTTGATGAATAACATCAGCGTTAACCGGGCTGCCGGCAAAAGCACCGTCCAGATCCACCATGTGCAGGCGTTTGGCGCCCGCTTCGACCCATTTGGTTGCGACTGCCAGCGGATCTTCTGAAAAAACAGTGTCATCGTCCATGCGGCCCTGACGCAAACGAACGCAATGACCGTTTTTGAGATCAATGGCGGGGATTAATAACATAATGTTTCTCCGTCAAACAGGTTCTCAGGACTGACCGTCCCAGTTGATAAAATTTTTCAATAATTGCAAACCAGCATGCTGGCTTTTTTCAGGGTGAAACTGTACTGCAAATACATTTTCTTTAGCCAGTGCAGCGGCAAATGGCAAAGGGTAATGGCTATGGCCTGCAATGCTGTCGTCATTGCCAGGTTTTACATAAAAGCTGTGGACAAAGTAAAAGCGGCTGTTTTGTGGGATATTTCGCCATAAAGGATGTGGATATCGCTGCTCAACCTCATTCCAGCCCATATGCGGTACTTTGAGATGCTGCTGAATGGCTGAATCAAAGTACACGACTTCACCATCAATAATGTCAAGTCCGGCCGAGCCTCCATTTTCCTGGCTACGGGTTAACAAGGACTGCATACCAAGACAAATGCCCAGAAAAGGTTTGTGTTTGACGACATCACCGATAACCCGGTCGAGACCAAGTCGTTTGAGTTCTGTCATACAATCGCGGATAGCGCCGACACCTGGGAAGATAATATGATCTGCTGAGCGGATTTTCTCCGCATCAGCAGTAACGAGGATCTGGCTCTGGTTATCAGTAACGGCTTCCAGCGCTTTGGAGACAGAGCGCAAATTACCCATACCGTAATCAATAACTGCAACGCGATGCATAAAACTAAAGGTCCGTGCCTGGAGAGGTAGTTGAAATCGTTAAACGATTATAAAGCACCTTTGGTTGATGGTAATTGTTGTAATGCACGTTCATCAAGGGTGACAGCCATTCTTAATGCGCGACCAAACGCCTTAAAAATGGTTTCTGCGATGTGGTGAGCGTTACGCCCTTTCAGGCTGTCGATGTGCAAGGTCAGACTGGCATGATTCACCAAGCCCTGGAAAAACTCATAAAACAAATCAACGTCAAATTCGCCGATTTTATCGCGGTTAAATGTGACATCGAATTCAAAGCCCGGTCTGCCGGACAGATCCAGTACAACGCGCGACAGTGCTTCATCCAGCGGGACATAGGAATGTCCGTAACGAATGATGCCTTTTTTATCTCCTAACGCCTGTTTCAGTGCCTGGCCGATGGTAATACCGACATCTTCCACTGTGTGATGGGCATCAATGTGCAGGTCACCGATCGCCTTGATTTGCAGATCAAATAAACCATGACGAGCAATTTGCTCCAGCATGTGATCGAGAAAAGGAACACCGGTTTCCGATTGAAACTTTCCTGAACCATCCAGGTTGATTGACACCTCAACCTGGGTTTCGAGCGTATTACGCGCAACGGTGGCGTTACGAGCTATCATTTGTTTTTCCTGAATAACTTAAATAAAAACAGATAATAACTGTTTCAGCGATGGGATTGAAGCGTTATGATGTCCGAGGACTTTTTTGACGGGACAGAAAATGACACAAGCACGGGTGATAGTTCCTTTATTTGAGGATCTTGCCAAGGAAGAACATCTGCATCAAACGGCATGCCAGACTTGTGCTTTATCCCGTTTATGTCTCCCGCTGGGATTGCATCGTGATGATTTATCAAAGCTGGATCAAGTCATTAAACGCAGTGGAAGTTACAAGCGACATCAGATTTTATTTGAACCGGCGACGGTGTTTAAATCTATTTTTGTTGTTCGCTCCGGCTCGTTTAAAACCACTATTTACACTGCTGATGGCCGCGAACAGGTAACAAGTTTTTACTTTCCCGGTGAATTTATCGGCATGGATGCTATTTACCAGCAGCAATTCACTTCAACTGCTCGTTCTCTCGAAACCAGCAGTGTCTGTGAGTTACCT
>CANRLD010000137.1 GCA_947631375.1 uncultured Methylophaga sp.
AATATTCCCTGGGGGCCAGCTTTCCTGGGGCCGGTCGCTGAGCGCGTCAGAAATGAAGCGGAAATACCGGTTTCGTCCGCCTGGGGATTTGGTGCGCCTAAACTTGCAGATCAAGCGGTACGCAATGGACAACTGGACTTGGCGATGATTGGTCGCGCGCATCTGGAGAACCCGAACTGGTCATATCAGGCAGCAAAAGAACTGGAGAAAGAAGATCCCGCATGGGTTTTGCCAGCACCGTATGCGCACTGGCTATCGCGT
The DNA here is from genome assembly GCA_947631375.1 of uncultured Methylophaga sp. Taxonomy (GTDB): domain Bacteria; phylum Pseudomonadota; class Gammaproteobacteria; order Nitrosococcales; family Methylophagaceae; genus Methylophaga. The sequence continues at coordinate 262 of CANRLD010000137.1, forward strand.
TATAGAAGTCCAACTGCGGATTAACAACGCTGTTTCTTATAGTGTTTTTTAGCAAATGAAGCGGACAGGAGACTTTTGTTAGTCTCCTGCCGCTATCACGGCTCAAGGATGAGCTGTCTAGCAGTAAGGAAATTGTAAGAGCAACATTTAAGCCCGACAGTGAGCGTACGCAATTCAGCATCAGCGCGCTTTTATAGCGTTATAACGAGTGATTTTTGAAATGCAGCAGGCAGTTGCTCTCGCAAATAACCTTTTTGATTACTCACAACCCGGCAGCCATTGATGACCGTATCAACATTGGCGTGAGTATGCCCATAGCACCATACATTGGCGTGGCTAAGTAAGGCATCACAATCAGTAACAAATGCCGCAGCCATGTTATCCAAGGTAAATCCAGGATGATGGCAATCAAGACTGGGTGCGTGATGGGTGACAACTACGGTTTTACCATCAAAGGGTTTGCTTAGCTCAGCGGTCAGGTAGCGTTTAGCCTGCTGATGAAGCGCTAGTGCATCCATCGTTGAAAATTTGTTTTCACCTATATGGATAAAGCGGTGATCGTTTAGAAACCGTTCAATAAACGCCATATTCGCGCTTTGACCAAAACGTTCATTTAACTGGTAATCAGTCCAAAGCGTCGAACCGATGAACCGCACGTTGCCGAGGATCAGTGTTGCATTGTCCAGTAAATGCAGTTGTGGTTCCTTACGCGCAATAGACTGCATTTCGTGACGAAGACTGTGCAGATCATGGTGATAGAACTCATGATTGCCTGGCACATAGATAACCGGTTTTTGGTGGAGTCTGATAAGACTTGCAGCGTATTCTAGCCCAGCGGCACCAACGGCAATATCACCTGCCAGAATAATCACATCGGCATCCGTTTCTGGCGGTATAAAAAAATAGCCTTGCTCCAGATGGAGATCTGAGTAAAGTTGAAGTTTCATCTGCCAGCTCTGCAAGTGTTGAACAAAATTCAAACGGTCTATGATTGATACTAATAGTAACCATAATTCCGATTAAATTCCGCGATCAGCAAAGAGCGAAGAGGCCGTTCGTAACCGACGTGGAAGATGAATAACAGAACTCGCTGCATAATGACCGCAGCAGAACGGCAGCCTTGAAGCCGAAGCTATGCGGGTTCTGTTGACCTCATAAGTGCTGGCATATCAGGAATGTTGGGCGTGTGGTTTTGCTGTTGCTACTTGCGGATTATCGGCTGTTGCCTGACGAATCGTGTTAATCACATTGAACAACATAAGCACTGCGCCACAAAAGAATATAAATCCACCAACGGTGCGCATAACGTAGTAGGGATGCATCTGAGCGACTGACTCGACGAAGGTATAGGACAAGTTGCCGTACTCATCATATGCTCTCCACATCAAGCCCTGCATAATGCCTGCAATCCACATTGCAGTAATATAAAGAGCGGTGCCCACTGTCGCCATCCAGAAGTGTAGATTGACTAATTTTATTGATGCCATTTGTGTGTTCCACATACGTTCGACCATGTGATAAATGGCACCAATAGAAATCATCGCCACCCAGCCCAGTGCGCCGGCATGGACATGACCAATGGTCCAATCGGTATAGTGGGACAAGGCATTGACTGTTTTGGCAGACATGACGGGGCCTTCAAATGTCACCATGGCATAAAAGGCCAGTGCCACGATTAAAAAGCGCAAAATATAGTCTGTGCGTAGCTTGTGCCATGCGCCACTCAGCGTAAACATGCCGTTTATTGCGCCACCCCAGGATGGAATTATCATGGCGAGAGAAATGGCTGCGCCTAGCGAGCCTGTCCAGTCAGGCAAAGCGGTATATTGCAAATGATGTGCACCCAGCCAGACATAGCCGAAAATGATGGCCCAAAAATGGATAACCGATAAGCGGTACGAATAAATCGGTCGATTGGCCTGCTTGGGGACAAAGTAATACATAATCCCCAGAAAGCCGGCAGTCAGATAAAATCCCACCGCATTATGCCCCCACCACCATTGGATCATGGCATCTTGAACTCCGGCAAAAATAGAGTACGACTTCCAGAGACTGATCGGGATGACCAGGCCATTTACCACATGCAAATAGGTAAACATGATGAGCAAAGACATAAAAAACCAGTTTGCCACATAAATATGGCTAACCTTGCGGTTGGCAATTGTCATCGTAAAGTTCAGTAAAAAAGCCAGCCAGAGTGTTGTCAGCAGAATATCCAGTGGCCATTCCAGCTCGTGATACTCTTTACCTTGTGTCAAACCGAGCGGCAAGGTAATAAAAGCGCCGATCATATAAAGATTCCAGCCCCAGAAGGTATACCAAGCAAGCTTGTCGCTCCAGAGTCTGACGCTGGACGTACGCTGCACCACATAATATGCCGTAGCCAGCAATACGGTACCGCCAAAACCGTAAACCACCGTATTGGTATGTAAGGGCCGTAAGCGTCCAAACGTGATATAGGGAATATCAAAGTTGAGATCCGGCCAAGCTAGTTGGGATGCTATAAACACCCCGATCCCTGTTCCCAGAACCAGGTATATGCACGACATAACCGTAAAATATTTTACGACCTCGTAGTTATATCCTTGTGCTGAATCTTTCATCAACCTTTCCCCTTCAATAACAACGACACTCGTCTGATGACGTGTGTTGACAGGTTTCTCCTGAGAGAGGTGAGTGGCTAATCATTTCTCACATTTTTCCATTAGTGGCAAGATGCGGATAACCGTGATGGCACGTTATGCATAATGCGAATGGTAGCTTTCGGTTATCCCTTTTAATACATGCCCGGTCATTTCAGGGCTGAGATGTTGAGCCATATCGCCGATGCTGACGATGCCAGTGAGTTTGTTATCACGACCGACAACAGGAATACGTCTCACCTGCGTCTCGTTCATCTGGTTGGCAACCTCATCGACAGAGTGCTCTTCATGGCAATAAAGTAAATTTATAGACATGATCTCATCGACCTGAACACTGTTCATATCCAGTCCCTGAGAGACGGCCCGCGTCACAATATCCCTGTCTGTCAGCGTGCCAATCAGCTCATCATTTTCAGCGACTACTAAAAAGCCAATACCTTCATCGCGCATGAGTTGCGCCGCGTTTCTTAGATTAGTTGCGGCGCTCACCGCCATGACCGGGGTTTGCATAATGTCTTTTACATTCATCGACTCTCTCCTTAAAAAGTAGAGATGGTGGGTAAAGCAACCTGGTCGCAATGGCTGTGCCAAAAAAACATGCCAGAGATAAACCAAGAGAAAGGCGGGGGATAGCAAAGCAGCAGATTGGTCAGCGACATAACCTGTGGTGTGTACTCTATAAATTTTACAGAGAGTGGGCGAAATATTTACCTGGTTTCTGTTCTTCCTCCTGCGAAAGCGCTGTCCTTTTACCCTATACATTGCCGAGATAGCAAAACGATTGGCACTTAGCGTGTAAGCTTGAGATGACAGCGTGTTATCAGGGTGTGCTATCAGCTGGAGCATTTCATCGATGCTTGATGAGCTGGCGCAGCGTAAAACCTTATCCTGAAAACAGGTTATTTATGTATAGATTTGATTTAACTCGCATTATTAATAGCTAGGGAGGACTCGATGCATATTGATCTTTCAGATAAAACAGCAATTGTCACCGGTGCTACCGGCGGTATTGGACTGGCTATCGCAACCGGTCTGGCACGAGCCGGGGCGCAGGTTTCTATCACCGGTCGTGAACGTGGACGGGTTGAGGCCGCTGTAGAGCAACTGCGTGCGGCTGCGGTTCGCGACGATGTGCAAGGTGTTGTTTGTGACGCCGGAACAGCCGAAGGCTGCCAAACTTTGATAGCAGAGCAACCGCAGACGGATATTTTGATTAATAACCTTGGCATTTATGCTGCCTGTGAGTTTTTTGATATTGATGATGCACTTTGGCAGACATTTTTCGAGGTAAACGTGCTCAGCGGTGTGCGTCTGGCTCGGCATTATGCCAAAGGAATGCGGGAGCGGGGGTGGGGGCGGATTCAGTTTATTTCCAGTGAGTCGGCATTGAATATTCCCACTGAAATGGTGCATTACGGCGTCACCAAGACTGCGATTCAGGGAGTTTCGCGTGGTCTGGCGAAAGTGCTGGCGGGTACCGGCGTTACGGTAAATACTATTTTGCCAGGACCGACATGCACCGAAGGCGCGCAGATCATGATGAAAGAACTGGCAGCAGAGCGTGGTGTGTCACCAACAGAAATGGAAACGCTCTTCCTGCAAGAGAACCGCCCATCAACATTGTTACAGCGTTTCGCAAGCCCTGAAGAGGTTGCTAACCTTTGCGTTTATGTCGCATCGACTCAAGCCAGTGCGACCACCGGCGCTGCCCTGCGGGTTGAAGGGGGTATTGTCGAAAGCATTGCCTGATAATTGCCATCAAGGCCTAGGGGAGTAAAAAGCAGCCTCAGCTTCGAGCAAGTATTTTGGCAGCAATGGGTGAGGTGATCATCTGAACAACGGCAAAAAAAGCGGCCGGGATGGCGACTTCTGCTGGTAAACCGGAAGCGGCTACGAAAGCGGCGGCGATGCTGAATTCTTTTTTACTGACAGTGAACAGGTAGGTTATTACCTCCTTACGGTCACTGGTAAATAAACGTGAGGTCATGCCGATGAGATAGCCGAGCAGATTGAGTGCGAGCGCTGCGGCAAAAATGACCAGCGCGTACCAGCCGTAGCCAATGATGGTCTGAGCATTCGGGCCGATCACCGCGAGCAGAATGAGCAGGTAAATAATGGCACCGATTCCAGCATAGCTTGCGTCAAATCGAGCGACTGAGTG
>CANRLD010000138.1 GCA_947631375.1 uncultured Methylophaga sp.
GACTTTATAACTGAGCGTGGCGGAAAACAGCATGCCCAGCCGTTTTTCCGGACGTGGCAGGCGGCGCAGGAAAAAACGCACATCTTTGATAAACCCCAGATCAAACATCCTGTCAGCCTCATCCAGTACCACCGCTTGGATACTCTTAAGATTAAAGACCTGCTGTTTATGAAAGTCCAGTAATCGTCCGGGCGTACCAATCAACACATCACAACCTTCAGCAATGGCATCACGCTGACGCTGGTAATCTTTGCCTCCATGAGCGATAACAATGCGCAATCCAGCATATTTATTGAGTGCTTCTGCATCTTTTGCGATCTGAATTGCCAGCTCCCGGGTAGGGGCTAATATCAAGGCACGGGGTTGTTTGTCAGTCATGCTTTGTGCAGCCTGCGTGTTTAACAAACGCTGAAAAGTCGCCAATAAAAAGGCGATCGTTTTACCGGTTCCGGTTTGGGCCTGCCCCGCGACATCACGGTTTGCCAACAATACTGGCAAAGATTGCGCTTGTATCGGTGTGCAAAACTCAAAGCCGACTTGCTGCAAGCCTTTCTGTAAGAGCGGATGAAGTGGCAGCGATGAAAATGCCGTGTCGGTGAGATGAGTACTCATATTAAATACTTGCATTACCTGTACTGATAGGAAAAAATGTTACGCAATGTTGGCTTGCGAGTATAGCGGCCTCATACTTTAGATACCACTGGAGATAAAACATGAGCGAAAACGTCACCAATGTGACCGATGGCGATTTTGACAGCCTGGTTCTACAGTCTGATTTACCTGTTCTGGTCGATTATTGGGCTGAATGGTGTGGCCCCTGCAAAATGATTGCCCCGGTACTTGAAGAAATCGGTGCTGAATATGCTGGCAAACTGAAAGTCTGCAAGCTGAATATTGATGAAAACCCCGAAACACCACCACGCTACGGCATTCGCGGCATCCCGACATTGATGCTGTTTAAGGATGGCGAAGTTGAGGCGACCAAAGTTGGCGCGCTGACCAAATCACAATTGGCCGCATTCCTCGACAGCAATATTTAGGTTTCATCCTGCACTATCCCCGACGGTATCGGGGATAGTGTTTATATCCTCCCCTTCACCACCCCGCATGATCGCTATCCGCCTGTGTTTATCCGGCAATCTTTTCGAGCTGTAAAAAGCAATGGATGTATCTGAACTACTTGACGATCTGAACAAACCCCAACGCGAAGCTGTTGCTGCACCTCTTGGTCATACACGTATTCTGGCTGGCGCTGGCAGTGGCAAAACAAGAGTCCTAGTACATCGTATCGCCTGGCTAATCCAGGCAGAAGCCTTATCACCAGCCAATATTCTGGCAGTCACCTTTACCAATAAAGCAGCAGCTGAAATGCGTGGCCGCATTGAACAGATCCTCGGTTATCCAATTGGCGGTATGTGGGTCGGCACCTTTCATGGTCTGGCCCATCGTTTATTACGTTCACATTGGCAGGACGCCAATTTGCCACAAGGTTTTCAGATCCTCGACAGTGACGATCAATTGCGGATGATTAAACGCATTATCCGTGGCATGTCGCTGGACGAAGCACAATGGCCCCCCAAGCAGGCACAGTGGTATATCAACAGCCAAAAGGATGAGGGCTTGCGCGCTGCCCATATACAGGCAGGACAAGATCCCTACTCGCAAAATATGCTGGCCATCTATCTGGCATATGAACAGGCTTGCGAACGCGCGGGCGTTGTCGACTTTGGCGAGTTGTTACTCCGTAGTCATGAGCTATGGCTAAAGCGGCCCGACATTCTGGCGCATTACCAACAACGTTTTTCGCAAATTTTAGTGGATGAATTTCAGGATACCAACACGATCCAATATGCCTGGATAAGGGTATTAGCCGGGCAAAGCGGTCACCTGTTTATTGTTGGTGACGATGACCAGTCTATTTATGGCTGGCGTGGTGCCAAAATCGAAAATATTCAGCGCTTTCACCAGGATTATCCTGACGCCACCACCATCCGACTGGAGCAAAATTACCGCTCCACCGGCAACATTCTGGCTGCCGCCAATGCCGTGATTGCCAATAACAGCGACCGACTCGGCAAGGAACTGTGGACGGATGATACTGATGGTGACCCCATCCAGCTGTATAACGCGTATAACGAGCGAGATGAAGCCGCCTATCTGGTGCAGGAAATACATAACTGGGTGCATAAAGGTGGCCAACGTAACGATATCGCGGTGTTGTATCGCTCTAATGCCCAATCGCGAATCATCGAAGAAGCATTAATGCAGTCAGCCGTGCCATACCGGGTTTACGGTGGTCTGCGCTTTTTCGAGCGCGCGGAGATCAAGGATGTGCTGTCATATCTGCGCTTAGTCAGCAATCGCCGGGATGATGCTGCATTTGAACGCATAGTAAACACACCAACGCGAGGCATTGGCGCCGCCACCCTCACTCAGCTGCGACAATATGCCCGTGAAACCAATCAGTCCATGTGGCAATCGGCTATTGATATTTTGCAGCAAAAGACCTTACCGGCACGCGCCAGCAATGCGCTGTCAGGCTTTCTGAGCTTGATAGATTCACTGACGCCTGAAGACGATTCCATGTCATTGCATGAGCTAACGACATTGGTTACGGATGAAAGCGGTTTACGAGCGCACTTTGCTAAAGATAAAACTGAAAAAGGCCAGGGGCGTATTGAAAACCTGGATGAATTAATTAATGCGACGCGTGAATTCATGCGGGCGGATGATGATGAAGAAATGTCATTACTGGATGCATTTTTGGCGCATGCTGCATTGGAAGCGGGCGAAAATCAAGGTGATAAATGGCAGGATTGTGTTCAGTTAATGACACTGCACTCTGCTAAAGGTCTGGAATTTCCGGTCGTTTTTATGGTGGGCATGGAAGAAGGCTTGTTCCCTGGGCAAAAATCAGCCGATGATCCGCTCAGGCTCGCAGAAGAACGCCGCCTCTGTTATGTTGGCATGACGCGGGCTCGCCAAACGCTTTATCTGCTCTATACTGAATCGCGCTATCTGTATGGCCAGGAAATGCATCCTCGTCCATCACGCTTTCTTAGTGAATTACCAGCAGAGCGTGTCAATCAGATCCGTTCGCGACAAAACCGGGCTGCCGCAGGGCTGACCACCCTTGCCAGTTCAACGCAAACGGTTAATGATAGTGGTTTCAAAACCGGACAACAGGTACTGCATCAAAAATTTGGCCCCGGTGTCATTATTGATACTGAAGGCAGTGGCAGTCATGCCCGGGTACATGTCAATTTCAAACAGGCTGGAAGTAAATGGCTGGTTCTGGCGTACGCCAAACTGGAAACCCTGTAATTCAGGATAACGATAATGTATTTATCTGTATTGATACGCTCTCTGCCATTAGTAATCGCTAGCTGTCTGCTCATCGCCTGTGGTGCGGATGACAGCAGTCCGTTTTCTGAAGAAATCGATACCAACAAAATCTACCGCTGGAAAATGGTTACCGCCTGGCCGCCCGGGTTTCCGGTATTACAGGAAGGTGCCGAGCGCTTTGCCGAAAATCTGAACGCCATGTCAAATGGCAGATTACAAGTCAAAGTCTTTGCCGGGGGCGAACTTATCCCGGCATTGCAAACGTTTGATGCCGTCTCCCAAGGCACCGTCGAAATGGGACATGGCAGCGCCTATTACTGGGCAGGAAAAGTCCCTGAAGCCCAATTTTTCTCGACCGTCCCTTTTGGTATGACACCGCGAGGAATGAATGCCTGGCTATATCATGGCAACGGCTTGGCACTATGGCGCGAAGTCTACGCCCCATACAATGTCATCCCCTTCCCGCTGGGTAATACTGGCATTCAAATGGGTGGCTGGTTTAATAAGGAAATTCATTCGGTTGCCGATCTGCAAGGTTTAAAAATGCGCATTCCCGGCTTGGGTGGCAAAGTGTTTGCCAAGGCGGGCGGCACCCCCATTCTGCTTGCCGGCAGCGAAGTCTATACGGCACTGGAACGTAATACCATCGACGCTACGGAATGGATTTCACCGTATCACGATCACCGCCTTGGTTTATATCGGGCAGCGAAAAATTATTATTACCCCGGCTGGCAAGAGCCCGGTGCGGTACTGGAACTCAGCATTAATAAGCGTGCCTGGGACTTATTACCGCCCGACTTGCAAACCATTATTGAGAATGCCGCCAGAGCTGAAAATATGTTGATGGCTTCTGAAATGGAACAGAAAAATGCACTGGCGCTGGCACAGCTTCGTCAGCGAAGTGATATTAATATTGCCCCGTTTCCAGCAGATGTCATGGAAACGCTTAAACAGCTGACTAAGCAGACGCTGGACGACGAAGCAGCACAAAATCCGAAGTTCAAACGCGTTTATGAAGCCTATGAACAATTTCGCCAGCAGGATGAAGACTGGTCGACCATTTCTGAAAAAGCCTATCTGGCTATCCCATAACGATGGTATTGATCATTTTCACCCGAACCGGCCTGCAAGCATCACAAGCGGAGATCGACGATGCTGTTTCGGTTATCTGGCATAATCCACAATTACTGACAGAGCACGAACAGCAACACTATCAGACGCGCGGAATCCAGTGTCTTGCGCTACCCAAAACCGTTGATGTAGAAGATACCAAAGCAACCTTATGGGCGCTGGAATATGTCGAAAAACACAGCCAGAATCAGGAGATTATGATTGAGTGTGCTTAATATTATTGTAGCGCTGCTACTGAATACTGCCTTGTTCTCCGTGGCTATCGCCAGCGAATGGGACCAGGCCCGGCTGCAACTGGAAAATCCTCAGCAGATCACCATTTATCGTGATGCTGACTGCCAATGTTGCCATAAATGGATTGAACATCTGCAAAAGCATCAGTTTGACGTCATCGACAACATCAGCAACAACATGTACCAGATAAAACAGCAATTAGGGGTGCCAGACAACATGGCCTCCTGCCACACCGCTGTTATTGGTAATTATGTGATTGAAGGTCACGTGCCGGCCGACGATATAAAGCAATTGTTACTGGATAACCCCACGCAAATTAAAGGGCTTTCTGTACCGCAAATGCCGGTCGG
>CANRLD010000139.1 GCA_947631375.1 uncultured Methylophaga sp.
CGAAACCTGCATGATGACCGGCGAACAGCAGCAGTCCCAACGGGATAAACCAATACGCAATATGCAGCGACCATAAGAGTGGCACGCCGAACGTTACCCAGATCCGCCATCTCACACCACGCAGAAAAACCAGCACGGCAACAATGGCAAACAACACACTTAGTACTGGCGCTGGAATAAATTGCACCAGCGTCAGAAAGTGCAAAGCAAATAACAACCAAAGACTTAATACCGCAGCCCTGTCTAACCAGGGAACAGGATTGACCCTGGCGGTGCGCGTGCCATTGGCGGTAAACATCGGGATAACGCGTCCGCCAATGACTGTCATCAACAGCGTGATTAACAATACGGCACTTTGACTGCCGGTTTGCACCAGGGCCGGTGAATCGTACAGCAATCCCAGATACATCAATGCATTACACACGGTCAGCAGTAGCAGGATCGGAATAAAAATCAGGTTATGTTGCTGTTTTACACGTAGTATTGGCTGCGCCAGCAGGTAAGCACAGACAGGTAAAAAACTTACATCGACCAGCATAACCAGCCATAACGGCAAACCCGCACCAAACATCAACATCAGCCGTCCGGCTAACCACAGGATAACGAGAAAAAGCAGTTGTTTGCCGTGCGGAGCACGCTGCCCTGTCCAGGTCTGTACCGCAGTCAGCAAAAAGCCGATAACAATGGCACTGACAAAACCGAACAGCATTTCATGACTATGCCAGAACAGGGGATCGGCAAAAACACCAGGCGCGTAGTAACCATCTAAAGAGAAACCCCACAGCAGCACCGCGATGATGCTAAACAGTGCTCCGAGTAAAAAAAACGGCCGAAATGCTTGTCGAAGTAATGGCAGGATGGCTTTTTCAGACTCGCTAAGTTCGTTCAGCTGCATGGAAGCTTCCTCAATTTTTTTGTTATAAAACGATTGGTTACCCAGCAAGAATATAGCAAAATACAGCCAGTCCAACCTGCAATTGCATTACTACAAAAATATTGAGAAGCGGCTCTCAGGTTCAGGATAATAGTCCGGCTCACTATCGAGCACATCCTCCAGAGGTATGCTGGCATGGGACTCATAACTATCCCGGTTCGCCGGATGAAACACCCAGAAAATAATCACCAGCATACTCACTATGGCAAACAAGCTGGCGCCGACAGCGAGCCAGTTCACCCAGGTCAGTAAGGAAAAAAGTGCCTGCATTATGGTGAGTAATATCTCCATAGCGCGCCTCTTAAGCTGTTGTTAACTCTGGCTCCGCCTTGGCTGCCTGCTTTTGAGCTGCCAGAATAGTCATGATGACGTTGACTAACATAACAACGGCACCACTGAAGAAAATGAAACCACCCACGGCACGAATAACGTAATAAGGATGCATCTGGGCAACCGACTCCACAAAGGTATAGCTCAAATTACCGTAGGAGTCATAAGCACGCCACATCAATCCCTGCATGATGCCGGCAACCCACATCGCGGTAATGTAAACCGCTGTGCCAATCGTTGCTAACCAGAAATGGACGTTGACCAGCTGCACTGAGTACATTGGCCGGTTCCACATGCGTTCGACCATATGGTAAAGCGCACCAATTGATACCATGGCAACCCAGCCCAAGGCACCTGAATGCACATGACCAATCGTCCAGTCGGTATAGTGTGAGAGCGAGTTTACGGTTTTGGAAGCCATCACCGGGCCTTCAAAGGTCGACATGGCATAAAACGCGAGAGATACAATTAAGAACCGCAAAATATAGTCGGTACGTAGTTTGTCCCAAGCGCCGCTTAAGGTGAACATACCATTTAGCGCCCCGCCCCACGATGGAATAATCATCGCCAAGGAGATGGCGGCACCCAGAGAACCAGTCCAGTCAGGCAGTGCAGTATATTGAAGGTGATGCGCACCCAGCCAGACATAGCCAAAAATCAATGCCCAGAAGTGCACTACCGATAATCGATAAGAGTAAATAGGCCGCTCGGCTTGCTTAGGAACAAAGTAGTACATAATCCCCAAAAAGCCAGCCGTCAGATAAAAGCCGATGGCATTGTGTCCCCACCACCATTGGATCATGGCATCCTGTACGCCAGCAAAGATCGAATAGGATTTCCACATTGTCACCGGTATCGACAGGCTGTTAATCACATGCAAATAGGTAAACATGATCATCATTGCCAGAAAAAACCAGTTGGCAACATAAATATGACTGACCCGGCGATGACTCATCGTCATGATGAAGTTGATCGAATAGGTGATCCACACCACTGCCAGCAGAATATCAAAAGGCCATTCCAGTTCGGCATATTCCTTACCTTGAGTGATGCCCAGCGGTAAAGTAATAATGGCGCCGATAACATACAGGTTCCATCCCCAAAAGGTGAACCAGGCCATCTTGTCGCTCCATAAGCGGACGCTGCAGGTTCGTTGAATAACGTAATAAGCTGTTGCCATCAGCACTGAACCACCGAAGCCGTACACCACGATATTGGTGTGTACAGGCCGCAAGCGGCCAAATGTTATATAAGGAATATCAAAATTAAGAAATGGCCAGGCAAGTTCTGACGCTATCCATACCCCTACAGCCGTCCCCAGTACCAGATATACACAGGCAGCGATGGAAAAAAATTTCACTACATCATAGTTGTAATGTTGCTGATGACTGTTCGCTTCACTCATGGTTATACCTTTATTACACAATGGTTCAATTGCCTTCATACAGTCTGAACCTGTTGCTTGTATGTGTACAATGAATCTTATTGCTTGTTGATATCAATATTTTTGATTAGTAGTGAGCGGTATGGTCTTTTGTAGCAGGCGTCTACACCTTGCCAGAGTCAGGAAGTTTTCGTGGCAAATACGCTGAAAATATGGGAATGCAGTGACAATTGAAAATATTATTTACAGCTTTGCAAAGCACTGTACATGTCAAATGTAAGTTGCTGATTACTTTACTTTTTGACGATGGTTTTTTTCACATAAATGCCCAATCGTTTCGCCAGTCTGATCATATTTGCCCGATCCAGTTTTAACAGTCTGGCAGCTTCACTCCAGTTACCTTCTGCCTGGTTCAGTGCATGCAAAATATACTGTTTCTGAAAGGTTTCTGTTGCCATTTTCAGATCTTGTTCAAAACTGGATAATGGCGGTGGCATTTTGTTTTCCTCAGTCAGGAAACTGGCTGGTTGGTTACTCGGTAATTCCAGAAAATTACTGTCCACCGAAATAATGGCCGATGCAGACGAGTTTGCCTTTGCTTTGAGTGAAGCTCTGCTGATGACGTGCTCCAGCTCCCGTACATTACCGGGCCAGTGATAGGCTTTTAAGGCGAGTTCGGCATCGGCAGAGAGTTTCAACTGCCTGATACCTAATTTACGACTGGTTTTCTCCAGAAAATTACCGGCCAGTAACAGCACATCATCGCCCCGCTTTGCCAGCGGTGGAACCTCGATCGGATAAACCGATAGCCGGTGGTATAAATCCGCCCTGAAACGACGATGTTTTACTTCCTCTTCCAGATTGCGATTAGTGGCGGCGATCACCCTGACATCAACCAGATCAACATTATCCTTACCGACGGGTTGAATTTCGCCGCTTTGTAAGGCGCGTAGCAGTTTACTTTGTACCGATAATGACAACTCCCCTACTTCATCCAGAAACAAACTGCCGCCGTGTGCCAGTTGAAATTTACCGGCTCGCTCCTTGTCTGCACCAGTAAACGCGCCTTTGGTATGACCAAATAACTCCGCTTCTGCCAGTGTTTCGGGTAACGAAGCACAATTAAGATGAACTAATGGCTTATCTTTACGGGGTGACATCTGATGTACCGTCCGTGCAACCAGTTCTTTACCGACACCGGTTTCACCGGTGATCAACACGGTATAGTCTGAACCCGCTACCAGTTGGATATCTTTTTTTAACGCCTGCATGGATCTACTTTGGCCGATCAGTTCGCCACCATCTTTTAATAGCGCTTCTTGGGTCAGTTCCTGTACTAGTTGCAACGCTTGCTGTGCGCTGATTTCCAGTTTCTTGAATTCCAGTGCAGTTTTTAATGTCGCGGAAGACAATGCTGCAATCAGTTCAAGTGTTTTCATGCTGATCTGGCTAAAGGTATTTGCCTGCAGACTGTCTATCGTAACCAGCCCAATCAGTTTCTGATCAGAATAAAGCGGCAGCCCCATACACGAGTGCACCGGCAGATCGCCCGCTCGTGCCAGCAGCAAACCATCATACGGGTCAGGTAAGTCACAATTATCAGGAAAAATAAGCGGTTTGGTCGCCAGACAAAGTTGCTTGAGTCGTGGATGTTCATCCAGTAAAAACCGCCGGCCCAGCACTTCTGATGATAAGCCCTGAGTGGCGAGCGGTGTTAACAGGTTGTCATGTAAACCTAATAATGCCACCGCATCGCATTTTATTGCTTTGCGGATCGACGCCAGGAGTCGATCAAAACGATCATCATTATTAATACTGTTGGCGAGATCCAGTGCAATCTCCAGTAATAACGTAGAGTCAAAGTCTTGCATCTGCTGCTACCTGTGATTGATAAAGTTAAGTCAAATTAACACATAAGAGTCAAAAAGACACAATTTATATCGTGTCAATACGACACAAACAACAGCATAAAAAGCACTATCTGCTTGATATCACACACTAAAAAGCTGTGGCACGGATACTGCTACTATCAAGGGTTGTTACCGTCACTTTTGGAAATCACAAATAAGGGGTTGTAAATGTTAGATACCAGAACAATTGAAATTGTAAAAAGTACATTACCGTTATTGGAAAATGCCGGTGTTGATGTGACGGATCACTTTTACAAAAGAATGTTCAGCCATAATCCAGAGTTAAAAGATATTTTTAACCTGAGCAATCAGGCAACAGGAAGGCAGCAATTTGCCTTGTTCAGTGCGGTAGCCTCCTATGCCAAACATATTGATAACCTTGGCGCATTGGGCGAGCTGGTTGAACGGGTTGCACAAAAGCATACCAGTTTTGATATTCAGCCCGATCAATATCAAATTGTTGGTCATCATCTGATTGAAACCTTACGCGAACTGGCGC
>CANRLD010000140.1 GCA_947631375.1 uncultured Methylophaga sp.
CAAACAACCATACAGCTGCTGGTAAAGGTACTTCTGAAGGCATCGAAGTAAACTGACCGATCAATTGTGCTGTTGTTTGTTTACCCTCTTCCAGGAAAAGGCTATCAATTAAGTCAGAACTATTATTGGTAGAAAAACCTAACAATTCAAAATAGTAATCAACCCCTGCATAACTATAAAACTTAGTAGGAGCTGAAGACAGCAATGTCACTGTGTCACCCGCTGGGTTTACGACATTATCCAAGGAAAAACTATAATTAAAGTCTTCACTGAAAACCGAAGGTGAAGTGAAGTTCAGACTTAATGATAAGTCCACACTGTTTGCTTGCGTACCAGTATTAATAACACCGTTATAAAAATCCAAGTTTCCTACAACAAACTGATTGTTTATATCCGTGTTAAATGTATCACCCGCATAATTCAAGTCACTTGGATCGTGTTGACCAAAAGGAATAACCCAGAAGATATATTTAGTGGCACCTTGACCCCAAGAAAATTCATTTGTACCAACACCTGTTGTAACCATACTTGATGGTCCGGTTGGATTCTCAAAGACGCCTGAGGTATTACCTTGAAATGTTGCAGCGTTAGCCGACAAAGAAGCGACCAATAATGAAGCAAAAAGTAGTACGCTTTTCATAAAACTTCCTTTTTAGAAAAAGCAACCCAGCCATCTTTTTTCAAAGACCCGTGGCTTTCCGTCTCTTGGTTCACACCAAGGTTGGCACTAAATTAATAATTATTGTTCCGATATCCCAGAGCGGAGTGTGGAGCAATGGTCGCTATTATAAGGGAAGATTTTCCCGTGACTATTGTACCTTGGTACTACTTAATAACTTTTTTGAATAAGGCAATGGATTCCACGTGGCTGGTATGGGGAAACATATCCATAATGCCGGTTTGTTCCAGTGTATAACCATATTGGTTTACCAGCTCACCGGCATCTCGTGCCAGTGTTGCCGGGTTACAGGAAACATAGACAATAGTCTCTGCGCCCAGCGCGGCAATTTGTCCCAAGACTTCAAACGCCCCACTCCTTGGTGGATCCAGTAATACTTTGGTAAAGCCCGCCTGTGCCCACGGATAATCCTTAAGTTGTGTTGTCGTCAGATCAGCCATCTCAAACAATGCATTATCAAGCGCATTGATTCTGGCATTGCGCCGGGCATGCTCAACCAATGATTTATCACCTTCCACCCCAATCACACTGCTGACCCGACAGGCAAGTGGCAAAGTAAAGTTTCCCAGTCCACAAAACAGATCCAACACGCGATCATCTGCTTGCAAATCTAACAGCTCGATAGCCTTGGTAATCATTTTCTGATTAATTTCGGCATTGACCTGAGTAAAGTCGCCAGGCGCAAATTCCAAGCGTAGCCCGGCCTCGGGGGCATAATGCAGTTGGGGATCTTGTGGCCACAGCGGCGTTACACTATCAGGACCGCCCGGTTGCTGATAAATCCACAAATCATGTTGCTGCCCATAGGCGGTTAACGTCTGTTTATCAGCTTCAACCAGCGGATCCATATTACGGAAAACCAGTGCGGTATTGCTGTCGTCCATTGCGACTTCTATCTGCGCAATACGATTGTATGCTTCGAGACTGGCGATTAACTCTCCCAACTCTTGTAAACGTAAACCAACACGTTGATCGAGCACCTCACACTGCGTCAACTCAGCCAGATAAGGTGAACCTTTTTCCCTGAAACCGACCAGCACTTTTTCTTTTTTAGTGACATAGCGCACCCCTAATCTGGCCTTGCGGCGGTAACCATATAATGGTCCGGTTAATGGCGCTAACCATTGCTTGGGGGTCAATTGTCCAAAATGTGACAGCTGCTCTTTTAATGTCTCCTGCTTCAGCCTTAATTGTGCCTCGGGAGCCATATGCATCAGGCTGCAACCACCACAAACACCAAAATGCATACATTTAGCGTCAACTCGATCCGCAGAAGGGCTTTCAATGCTGACTACCCTGGCTTCATCATATTTTTTATGTAACCGGGTATAGATAAACGACGCATTTTCTCCCGGTAACGCACCATCAACAAAAACGGTTTTGCCGTCAATTCTGGCAATGCCCCGACCATCATGTGACAGGCTGTCGATAATTGCCTGAACCGCCTCAGTCGGAAGTCGTTGTTTATGCCTGCGCCGTGCCATATATAGAAAACCTTTAAGAAAGAAAACATAAAAAAAGTCCGGTTATACTTTCAGCACAACCGGACTTTCACATGAACGCTCAATTATTTTTGCTGCCAACTGCCGCCTTGTTGAAACCACCAGCCTTTTGCAGCATTACTGATCCAGCGTCTGGCAAAGGTCTCCTGGATATCAGCTTCCCATTCTGGATGGCCATTAGCTCGGGCAATTTCTGCATATAAAGCCTTGCGATCCTGATTTTCTTCAGCAATCAGCGTATTCACAGTATTACGATCTTTTAAGGCAACCGCCGACGCTTCCCGCAACGTAATCAATCCATCACTGGTCAAGCCCACCGCACCCGTTTGATAAAACGGGTGTAATCGCTCGTGACGTTGTTTCATTTTTGCCTGTAAAGCATTAATTGCCGGTGAATTTATATTCAAATTTGCCTGTGCATGAGCAGGCGAAACCAGCCAGTCCAACACTTGCATAGCCAGCGGAATACTGTGTCTGGCTTGACTGGTATCAGGAACAGCAGATTGCGGCTGTGTTTCTACTTCGCGCCCCCACACATCTTCAATAATACGATCTGCTGCCTTCTCAGCCGCAGCAGCAGGGAAATAGATATTTATCGTCACACAGGAAATCAACATTAAGCCTGCGGTACTGCTCATTAACCATTTTAATAAATGCATTGTTATTTCCTTTATTGAATAACCGGGCCATCACTTTGACTGACCGCTTTTAATCTGGCGATCAATTCTGGCCAGTCCACTTCCCGGGTGTGACCGACCACATTAATCCATGGCGGCAACCCACCACCTTTAACAATATAGTAACCCTGCTCAGTAGCTTCGACACCATCCATCTGACAAACCGAATTCATTAAACGGCAACTCAGTCCTAGTTTCTGATAGGAAAAATCTTCAAAAAGCCCCATAAATCCTCGCGATAGAATCGCCGTAGGTCCACCACCGACCTGGGAAAGATTATTAACTGCTCGTTGGCTGATGCGACGTTTTCCGGGCTCTTTATCAGGAGTTTCAAATAAAGCATCAAATTGTACTGGCTGCCAGTCAGATAACCGCAGGTTATGGATGCGACCATCCAATTTGCCGCTTATATTACCAAAATCAAAAGTACTGGTGAGTGTCCGCAGATCCAAACGGCTGATATCAATATCGGCATATAGCTGTGGCAGGCTGCCAAACGGTTGTTGCAAACGCAGGTTTCTTATTACCGTCGTGCCATCAAATATTTTCAACAGCAGCGCCCCATCCACCGTGATTGCTTCACCTGCATAACTGACCTTGGGAATCATCCCTGATAATTTTCCCTGTAATACTGGCCAACCCAGCACATGACTTAATTGGTCCATGGAAATCGGGCTTAACAAACCTTGAAACTGCCAGCGCAATCCTTGGGGCGCTGTCAGACTCATTTGGAGATCATTAATTGATAACTCGCCATCCAGTATTGGCAATGACAAACTTTCTGTAAACCGGATCTGATCCTGACTCACTTCAGCCATTAATCTCGAACCGCCCAATGGTACAGCGAAAACGGAAGCGGATTGCCAGTTTAAGGCGATTGGTAACACGGCTGCATAATCGCTCCAGCCTATCTGACCATTTAAGTCGGTGATACTGAAACGTCCCCCATCATCTTCCAAGCTCACAGACTGCAAATCCAGGCTGAATTGATAGTGTTCAGTCTGCCACTGCATATTGGCGCTCGCTTCTCCACTTGTTCGCAATTGACCAAATGATGAACCAGGAAAAAATGGCTGTAGCCAGTTGCCGTACAATATACTTAAATCGGTACTACTGATATCAATGTCCAGGCTCTGTAGCTCTGCCATTTGTCCTTGTAAGCGTCCACTGGCTTTTAAGGTCTCACCTTGTTGGAACCACAGATTATTTATTTGCCACTGCTTTTCTTTGAAGCCAAACTGGCCGTCACTGCGAATCATCACTGCCTGCTCAGCCAAGTCCAGAAATACCGGTTCAAAATAGGCCTGGCCATCCCGTACCGCTAACGTTTGTTGCCATGCCCCGTTACCAGCATCGACTGTTAATTCCAATTGCAAATCCACCGCCAATTGCTCCCCCACATAACGTCCTCCTGAGTCGGAAAATGTAAGGTTGTTGAAGGTAGTGGAAACCGTTGCTGATTTCAGTTGCTGTTGCTGCCCGTTAACGACAGCATCAATATCGGCAGTAGCGGTAAGATCCCATTGCAAAAAATGATTAAGCTGCTGCTCATTAATAGATGAACTGATGAGGTGTAATAAGCTGTTCAGCTCGATTTGCTGACCGGTAAGTTGTGCTTGCCACTGACCTTGCTGGTAAGTCGCCTGTATATTTAACCGGCCCTGATCAATACGGATGCCGTTTAGTGTTATCTTATAGTTTTCTGCTGCGGCAAGGGCTTGCACTTCAAATGCTACTTGCTGGCTGCCCCACTGCGGATGGCTGAAATCAAGCTGCCCTTGCAGACAATCTATTTGAGCAGACCACCAGCGTAATTTATCGCATCGCAGTCTGACATTTGATAACCGGCCAAATGGTTCAGCCAATTGAACAGTTTTAGCCGTGGCGGTAACCGCCAATCCGCTGGTCAGTAAGTCCACTTCAAGTTGCAGGTCCTGAATAGTTAGCTGCTCACTGGACCAGACACCAATCTGCATCGCCAGCTGCTCTATTGCCCGTGCTGAAGTGGTTGCTACGAGTAACAAAACCATTAAGGCAATTGCATATCTCGTCGTGGCTGACATTACTCTGCGGGAAACACGCCCGTGGAAAGGTAACGATCACCTCGATCGCAAATAATACAAACAATCACCGCATTGCTGACAGTTTCGGATAATCGTAATGCAG
>CANRLD010000141.1 GCA_947631375.1 uncultured Methylophaga sp.
GATCAATGATCCCTTCTGAGCGCGTGGTCAGATAACGAAATTCACTATTTAACATCAAACCGCGGTCTGACATATAGCGTGGCGTTAATGTGGCATCCATGTCTGGCGCAATATTCCAGTAATAAGGCGTACTTACATCAAAACCGGTTTCGTTGGAACTACCAATCGAAGGGATCAAAAAGCCAGACTTACGTTCGTCACTCAACGGAAAGTTAATATACGGGGTATAAAAGACAGGCACATCAGCCAGGCGAACCACAACACCATAGGCATGACCAACACCTTTTTCATGATCCAGATCTACATCTCTGGCATTTAATCGCCAGGCATTATCGCCTTCCATGCACGTTGTGTAAGTAGCATCTCTAAGGTGCGTAAACAGCATTCCCTGACGATTAACAAAGCTGGCTTCTCCCCGCGCGTTCATCTGACGCAAATGATACTCGGCATCAATCAAGGTGCCACGATCCGCATCCAGGTGCCATTCAGCCTGCTCACCGAATATGGCCATTTGGCTGTCACGCAATCGTACCTCACCCTGCGCAGTCACTTTGCCCGTGGTCTGGTTATAGGTTGCACGGTTTGCATTGAGCTGCTGACCTTCCCGACGTAAATCTACTTTGCCGGTGAAAACGGAAGTTCCCAAATCAACTAATTGCGCTGTATCCGCCTGAACATCAATCTCACTTGTTTCAGTCGATGTGCTTTCAGGTAAAAAGAAATCAATGGCAGGCCGGGGACAATGTGCGGGAAGATGGTATGGCTCTGCAAAAACCAACGGAGCGAAACAGGAGACCAGTCCTGTAGATAACATTAGCAATTTGCGCATTAACATCCTCGGCAACTATATCAGCCAAAAAATCAGCCAGTTTCATACTTTAAATAATTGCCAATTTATCGCACAGAAACGGCCATTCATCAAATTAAGACGATAGAATCAGTTTGGTCGTTTATCGTTATCCTTACTTCATCAATAACTTAGCTGCCAACATTGAACCAATCCGGCTCTACCAGCTGCCGACCTGCCGTCATTCCACAAGCTAACGGTTTAAAATAATTCAAATATTGTGTTGACACTTTAAATCACAGTCCCTATAGTATGCGCTTCCTTTCGGGGGCTATAGCTCAGCTGGGAGAGCGCTTGCATGGCATGCAAGAGGTCGGCGGTTCGATCCCGCCTAGCTCCACCAAGTACCGATTGAGAAGAGTTTTAGGTCCCCATCGTCTAGAGGCCTAGGACACCGCCCTTTCACGGCGGTAACAGGGGTTCGAATCCCCTTGGGGACGCCATATAAGGCATTGATACACAAGGTTTATTAAACCAAATAAGTGTAAAAATGGCGAAAAAAGGCGATGACACAATTGTCATCGCCTTTTTCGTTTTCTGAACACAAGCCCACGCCTTCGCTTTACTTCATCCGCATGCTCGCTGATAATCAGCCGGAAATTTTCAGCGGTAAGCAATATGACTTTATTTCCCGTTCCACCTGCATTTTTTCCTTTCAGCAAACCTGCCAAAGTGTTGTATAAGCAGCTTATACCGCTGTTATTAACAGTTCTTTTCTCTACGCAATTAGCAGTGGCGAATGAAGATGCTGCGGCACAATTCAGCACTGAGTTTCGCGTACTGAATGAAGATAATCTTGGCAGTTATGTCGCTACTGTCGGTCAGCAGTATTATCGACAGCTTGAATTATTACACCATTATTTCCAACTCTACCGGCAGAAAAACGATCCTCGCGGTTTTAATATTTGGCACCTGAAAGGCTTCTTGCCGGAGTTTGAAACGTTCAACCGCGCACAGCAGCACGTTGCCGCCGATAATCAACATTTTTTGACCGAACACACTGCCAAGACGCTGGCAACGATGTTTGCTGAGCTGCGAGAAGTCTCTGTTAATTTACTGCTCGCACTTCGGGAAGGTAATCCCGCGGCATATCATGCAGCAAGCGTAATGGTAAAAGAACACGGAGAGCAGCTGAGCACTATTCTCAAAGAGCACCAGCTGGAAGAACGCATCCGCGATATTTCACTGGACTAGCGTACTCTGCGCAGCATATAAATGCCGATTCCGGCAAAAACAAAGGTTGGCAACGAAGCTGCCAGCCAAGGTAAAACACCAAAAACCAGCCCCATATGCTGGAAACTCTGGTTAAATAGATGAAAGCCGATCCCGACTAAAACGCCAACCAAAATACGTCCGCCTATTGGCGTAGATCGTAACGGCCCAAATATAAACGGCACCGCAAGAAACACCATCACCGCCGAACTGACAGGCATCATGATTTTGCTCCAGAACGCCAATTGATACTGGCTGACTGACTGATGATTTGTTTTTAAATAGCTGACATATTCCACCAAACTCCACACCGGCAAAAACTCTGGAGGAACGATAACCACGTTCAACATGCCAGGGTTCAGTCTGGAGCGCCATTTAGCACGTTCTACGGTACGAACTTCTACTTCATTCTCATCCAGAAAGCTCTGCACTACTTCAAGCAATAACCAGTCATTATCTTGATAACGTGCTTCTTTTGCTTGCGTGACAACGCGCAGCCGGTGATTACTGTCAAACTCATAAATCTTGATGCCTTCAAAGCGTCCATCACGATGAATACGTTGAATATGATTGAAATGATTGCCATCCCGAGTCCAGAATCCATATTGTGACTGGCTGCCTTCCGTTCCCGTTTGCGCTGCTGTCTGAATTTGCAATGCTCTTTGCTCGGTGACGGGTCGCATTACCTCGCCAATCAACAAAGCAATCACCATTAAAATCGCCGCAACCATCAACACAGCTTTGCTGATGTCCTTTACCGACACGCCTGCTGCGCGCATGGCAACCAGCTCACTTTGAGAGGCAAGCGTTCCCAGACCAATCACACTGCCCAACAGCGCTGCAACGGGTAACAGTTCATAAATACGCTTGGGCATGGACAACGCCAGATACGCCAGGATATTGCTCAGCTGGTACTCTCCTTTGCCAAGGTCATCCAGCTCGGTAATAAAGTCCATAAACGTATATAAAGCCAGCAGCACGACCAATACCAGCGCGGTGCTGCTTAAAATTGTTTTACTGATATAACGTTGCAGAATCATGCTGTTTTAGCTCGCTTATATTGTTGCCAGCGGCGTGTTAATTGTTGTCGGTGCTGTAGTGCCAGCATGATCCCCAGCATTAGTAAATGCACCCAGACAGCGCCAAGCCACGGGGCAAGATCGCCTTTTTCAACCCAGGCTCGCGTCACCCCCAACAGATTGCTGTAAATGACATAGACCAGCACAGCCGGGAAAAAGCCGGCATACCGGCCTTGTCTTGGGCCGGTATGTGCCAAGGTAATCGCGATAACACTCAGGATTATCGTCATCACCGAGCTGGAAACGCGCCATTGAATTTCCGCCAGATCTTCAGGATTACCGCGTTGCCATAAAACAGCTGTTGGTAAGGACTTATGACGCTCGCGTACCTGTACCGACTCTCCACGCTCAATCAGCATGCTATGTGTCGCATATTCAGCAATGCGAAAATCCAGATCGCCAGCATTACCTTCATAACGGTAACCATCTTCTAAAACCAGGTATTTATCACCACTTTCTATTTCAATATCAAATCGCCCCCGCTCCGCCCGGAATACCAGCGGCCTGTCATCACGATGTATTTCAATAAAGACGTTTTCCATATGTATTTTGTCGTCACTCAGTCCTTGTGAGTAAAACGTCCAATCACCATCACGGCTTTCTTTAAAACTACCAGCCACCAACCCGGACGTGTTGGCAGCAACTTTGGCTTTTTGTTCAATTTCATATCGCCCTGATAGCACATCAGGCACCACCAGCAGTGCCAAAACAGCGGTAATAATCGCCATAATTCCACTAAACACCACAACATTTCGCAGAATACGATTGCCATCGATACCACAGGCGGCGATAACCGTAAGTTCGTTATCTGAGCTCATTCGGGATAAACTGAGTAACACGGCGAGAAAAGTGCCAATTGGCAAAAGTATCGATAATGCGCCCAGCGAATTCAGCCATAGCAAATTAAAAATGACTTCGGCTGGCAGGTTACCTACCGCGGCCTGAGCCAGATAACGAGCAAATCGGGTAGCAACGTAAATCAGCCACAACACCCCAATCACCGCCGTCAGAGAAAGTAAAAATTCTCGCAACATATAGCGGTCTATCAAGCTGAAATAATCAGCGAACAATCGTCTTAAGGCAGGCATTATTTCGTGGTCTTCGTTAGAATAGGCAGTCAATTCACTGCAGTAAAAAGCGCAGTCTAAACCATCTACCTCAACAGGAGAAATCCATGCAGTATTTTGTGACCAAAGATGTTTTACCCACCCAGTCAACCGATTGCATCGCCGTTGCAGTGTTTGAAGAGAACCAGCTCAGCCCGGCTGCTGCCAGCCTCAATGCTGCTGGAAATGGGTTTATACAGCGTGTCATCGATCGCGGTGATATGAGTGGTAAACCGGGTCAGCTCTTATTACTGCAAGATATTGAAGGTATTGCCAGCCCGCGTATTTTATTAGTCGGTTGCGGTAAGTTCGAAAAAACCAGCGAAAATGACTTTAATACCGCCTGCACCAGCATGGCAAAATGGCTGAATGACAGTGCGGCGACACAAGCCATCAGCTGTTTGGCAGAAACGCCAGTCAATGATCGCAATACCGCCTGGAAAATTCGCCAGACCATTATCAATACGGAAACGGCTTTATATCGCTACAGTCATACCAAAAGCCAGTTCAAACCAAATAAAACACCACTAACCAGACTGGGTTTCCTCGCCACAGAAGCGGATACCTATGCACTGGAACACGCCTGCAAAGTCGGCGCAGCCATCAGTGGCGGCATGAATCTGGCGCGTGACCTGGGCAATCTGCCGGGCAATATCTGTACGCCCAGTTATCTTGCAGAACAAGCCATCAAGCTTGACCAGAAATATAACAATCT
>CANRLD010000142.1 GCA_947631375.1 uncultured Methylophaga sp.
AATTTGATGTCAATCACTCCCGGCCCGGCCGCGCTGGCGTTTGGTGCCGCCGTGATATTAACTATGCTCGCAGCGATGACGTTTGATCCCCGGCTCATTTGGGATCCTCCTCAAAGCAGTAAAAACCGCCTCCCAAGGAAATGATTAATGAGTGAGACGCCAACCAACAACACAGAAAACCTGACCGACTCGCATCGAGCAAGAGCCGCCAGACAATCACGGCTCTCCCCTATCTGGATCGTCCCCATTGTGGCCGTGTTGATTGGCTTATGGCTGATTTATGACAGTTACTCCCGCATCGGCCCACGAATCACCCTGACCATGATGAATGCCGATGGCATTGAAGCCAACAAGACCATGATAAAAACACGAAATGTCGATATTGGTCAGGTGGAACAAGTTCGTTTGTCAGATGATCTGACGCATACCTTAATCATTGCCAGAATCAACCCGGAAGCTCAGCCGATGCTAGTCAGCGACAGTCGTTTCTGGGTAGTAAAGCCACGTATTGGCCGTGAAGGCATCAGCGGCTTGAATACTGTGCTGTCGGGTGCCTATATTCAGCTGCAACCGGGGAAAAGCAGTACCGAACAACGCGAGTTTGAAGTGCTGGAGCAGCCGCCTATTTCTGTGCAGGATGCGCAGGGTCTACGCATAAAACTGATCAGTCAGCTGGGAAACTCCTTACGGGTTGGCGATCCAGTGACCTATCAAGGCTATAACGTGGGGCGAGTGGAAAGCGCCGAGTTTGATAGTGAAAGCCGTGAAATGCACCACCAACTGTTTATCGAAAGCCCCTACGATGTGCTGGTTACCGACAGTACCCGTTTTTGGTCCGCCAGCGGAATTGATTTAAAACTTGACTCCGAAGGTTTCAAAGTCAATATCGCTTCACTGGAAGCCTTGCTGGGCGGCGGTGTCACATTCGGCGTACTGGAAGATCTGCCGTTGGGCCCCCCCGCCGAGGCAGACAGTACCTTTACCTTGTACGGAGACGAAGAAAGCGCGCGTCAGGGTGCCTTTAACCATTATCTGGAATATGTATTACTGGTGGAAGACACGGTACGCGGTCTGTCAAAAGGCGCGCCGGTCGAGTTTCGCGGTATTCGTCTTGGCACCGTGGTCAGCGTGCCTTGGCAGTTTACCTCGCCGGAACGCAACTCTGAACGTGGTTTCGCTATTCCGGTGCTTATTCGCATAGAGCCACAACGACTCGGTGGCGACGAGCCAGTTACGCTGGAACAATGGAAATCCAGATTAGATCGTATGCTCAAAGCAGGTCTGAAAGCATCACTAAAATCCGGTAACCTGCTGACCGGTGCCCTGTTTGTCGATTTGGATTTTCAGCCCGGTAAAGATGCTGATTATGTGCCACAAACATTTGAAAATCTGCCAGTCTTGCCAACAACCTCAACTGGCCTTGCGCAGATTGAACAAAAAGTTTCCAACCTGCTTGATAAACTCAATCAGCTGGAAGTTGAACCCATTTTAAGCGAGCTGGATCGCAATCTTGAAAGTTCGGCCGCCATGCTTGCTGAAATCCGGGCACTCACGGCCAGCATTCAAACCTTGATAACGGATGCACAAACACAACAAATTCCGCAAAATATTAACCAGACATTGACGGATATTCGCACGACGCTGCAAGGTTTATCACCCAACTCAATGGCGTATCAGGAGTTAACCAACACCATGCAGCGGCTGGAAAAACTACTGCGCGATCTGCAGCCTGTCGCTCGTACGCTGGGCGAACAACCAAATGCACTGATTTTTGATCGTCGTAACAGTACCGATCCATTACCACGTGCCCCCACTGAATAATCAGGATTTCTCATGTTGATCAGAACAAAAAAATATCTGTTAAGCCTGTTATTGCTATTAAGCGTAACGGCGTGTGCCAACAGTGCGCTGACGGTGCAGCGTTATAACTTGCCGGACAGTCAGGCTGGCACCGCGATCTCACCGGCAGCTGCCAAGCAGATATTAGTCATTGGCAGCATTCAACTGGCCGAGTTTCTTGACAGTGAAAGCATTGTTTTACAGCTGGATGATATTACCGTGCATCAGGCGCGTGAGCATCTCTGGGCAGAAAACCTGACGCAACAGCTGCGCCGTGGTTTACGGCACCGGTTAAGTGCGCAACTTCCCGAAACACTTGTCGTTTCCGACCAGCGCGGCATCAGCGGCGATAGCTGGGAACTGCAACTGGCTATAGACCAGTTTCATGGATACACCACAGGATCTGCGCTGACCAGCGGGCAATGGCAACTGCATAATCCACAGGGCGAACTGGTGCTCATTGCCCCCATTACGGTTGAAACAGCGCTCAGCAGCGATGGCTATCCCGCACTGGTGCGGGCACTGGGGAATAATCTTGATCAGCTGGCTCAGCAACTGGCACAACAGATCCGGCAGCAATACTGATTGCCTGCTTCTGTAAACGAAATAAACAAGCTGCGCCATACTGCCCTTTGAATAAACTTACTTAATCCATACCTGTTTGGCATTCACAAATTCCCGAATGCCATGTGGGCCAAGTTCCCGGCCATAACCTGAACCTTTGATACCACCACTGGGCAGCCGGGGATCGCTTTTCACAATACCGTTAATGGCAACTTGTCCTGCTGCCAGCTGCATTGCCAAATGCTCAGCCAGTGCGACATTTTTTGTCCACACACTGCCACCCAGGCCATAATCGCTATCATTGGCCAATGCCAGTGCATGTTCATGGTTTTCGGCTTTGATAACAGCCATCACCGGGCCAAAAGTCTCTTCGCGAAAGGCACACATCACCGGCGTCACATCGGTCAATAACGTAACTGGATAAAAAAAGCCTGCCGTATCCGGTAACGTGCCTCCCAGTAAACAAGTTGCACCAGCCACTACGGTGTCTTCAACCTGCTGATGCAAGGTTAACTGCAAATCTTTCCGCGCAATCGGGCCAATATCGGTATTTGCTTGCAGTGGATCGCCCAGTTGCAGTTTGCGGAGACGGTTTAACAACAGCTCGACAAAGTGATCATGAACTTCGGCTTCCACAATAATACGTTTCGCTGCAATGCAGGACTGCCCAGCATTGATAATGCGAGACAAGGTCACCACATCAGCAGCAGCTTCGAGATCAGCATCAGCCAGCACAATACAAGGATCCGAGCCGCCTAGCTCCAACACACAGGGTTTGACTTCACTTCCGGCGATTGCAGCCACTTTTTTACCTGCTTTACCCGATCCGGTAAATGAAACAGCCGCGATACGTGGGTCCCGAATAGCCAACTCAACGTCTGCCGTTTCCAATGGCAGATTCACCATAATATGATCCGGTGCGCCGGCTTTAACAAAAACATTGGCAATTGCTCGCGCACATTGTGGCACATGAGAATCATGTTTCATTGTGCAGGTATTGCCAGCCATTAATGCCGGTGCCAGATAACGAAACGCCAGCCATACCGGCGCATTCCACGGTAATATCCCGAGCAACGTACCTAACGGTTGATAACAGACATAACTGAGCGAAGCATCTGAATCCAGTTCTTCGCGCTTGAGAAATGTCTCTGCATTATCTGCGTAGAACTCCACGCAAAACGCTGCTTTTTCAACTTCCGGCACACCCTCCTTGACAGGTTTACCCATTTCCAGCGCCATTAACTGCGCCAAATCGTGCTTTTCGGCGCGTAGTTGTTTTGCTACCGCCCGCATCACCTTTCCCCGCTCAACAAAACTTCGATCCTGCCAGTCATGACTGGCTTCATTGGCCAGACCAATCTGCTCATACATTGCGCTGCGGCTAAGACTTGGCAAACTGATGAGCGTTTCTCCGGTATAAGGATTCGTTGCTGTTAGCATGTTGACCTCTCAGATTTAACGGACGGTGTTCAATTATGGGAAGCTTGTTCTTCAGTCTTGGGGATGAACGGCTGCTCCGGTGTCAGCGAAATCAGCTTTTGTGCGCCTTGTTCGGCTTTCACGACAAAATCCCGCTCCAGAGAAAAAAATGACTCGCAGCCCTCTTGAGTAATATGAATGGTGTCAGAAATGCCGCAGGTTTTATCGCCATCCACACCCCACATCCACGGGATAATGTGAAACGTCATACCGGGCTTCAGTATTGCTGAAGCGCCTTGTTTCAGACTGATGATATAGCCTTCATCCCAACTGGGCGGAAACGCAATACCAATTGAATAGCCGGATCGAGTGACTAATCGGGCACCTATATCATTTTTAGTAACAATATTACGGATAAGATTGTCGGCATCCGATACAGTCATACCCGGCTGAAACTTACTGTGCACAGTATCAAGTGCCATCTTCATTATTTCCTGGGCTTTGTACATTGATGGGCTGAGTTCACCCAACACCACTGTCCTCATCATCGCCGTGTGATAACGACGATAACAGCCAGCCACTTCGAGAAAGACATGTTCGCCTGGCTGCACAATGCGACCTTCCCAAGTGGCATGACCAATCATGGTACGAGGCCCGGAAGTCACGTACGGCATCACGGCCGGCGGCTCACCACCTGCTGTAAACATGGCAGCACTTATCGCTGCACCAATTTCATTTTCCGTCGCATCTGCCTGTACCGCGTCAATTCCTGCCTGCATTCCGGCTTCAGTTGCTCTAGCTGCGTTTTGCATCAAGGCAATTTCCAGTGACGACTTGCAGACGCGCCCTTCTTCAACAATACCGAAACAATCCAACAGCTTGCCTTCCGTCAAGGTGGTATGAATACAATCCTGATGATAAGCCGGGAAAAAATAGCTGTTGCGCTCATAGCCAATACGTTTGTTATCCAGTCGAAATTCACGCAACGCATCCACCAACATTTGAATGGCATCACCGGTATCCGGATAGGGCCGAGTGATTTCCACCCAG
>CANRLD010000143.1 GCA_947631375.1 uncultured Methylophaga sp.
CCATTAATGGTATAGCTGCTGTTTGAGTCAAGACCGGACAAGTGGTCAGAGAACTGGCTTAAGACGTTTATTGCGTTGGCTGCCTGGCTGGCCGGATCGAAGGGGGCGGTCACACTTTGGTTTGATACGCTGCCACCGCCATTGGCAGTGGCTGAGCCCATCAGGTTGCCGCCGTAAATTGTGCTACCGCCATTGGTGTTCACACTACCTGAAATATCGCCAATAACTGAAGTTGAACCATTGCCATTAGCATTGTTTTGTAATGAACCTGATACGGAACCAGCAAAAGAATCGCCACCATCATTCATAGTGACGGTGCCAGCAACATTGCCACCAATGTTCAATCCTTGCCCCTTGGTTATAACATTGCCGTTGACATTACCACCTACCGTGAGTGACGGCACAACGGCGTTCGATGTTTGATGCATGTTGTACTGACCGCCATTGACATTGCCGCCGATAAGCGCGTTTCCTTCAACTTCGGACGTGCTCGTCACATTGCCGACAAGAATCAGGTTATATTGATTGAGCAGTGAGGTTGCATCGACAGGACTGGCATTTACCAAGTGGGAAAGCCCAAGAAAAAAGAGACTGACGAGTAATCTGGATGTTTGCATGTGGGCTTTCCTTTATTCTGTGTTCTTATTATATCCTGCTGATTATCCATTGACACTCAGCCAGGCGACAATTGTACCTTGGTACAAGTGGGCGTAACCTTATGCTGGGCTGGATTTAGCCCATCAGGGTCGGCAGCCAGAGTGCCAGGTCGGGAAAGACGATAAGCAAAGCCAGTAACAGCAACTGAACCGTCACAAACGGGGCGATCCCTTTATAGACATCTATTAGTTGTAATGTTGGTGGTGCACTGGCTTTCAGATAAAACAGTGAAAAACCAAAGGGCGGTGTCAGAAAGGATGTCTGTAGATTCATCGCAATGAGCAGGGCGAACCATAACGGATTGATTCCCAGATGAATCGCGACGGGTGCGAGGATCGGCACCACAATAAAGCAGATTTCAATAAAATCAAGAAAGAAACCCAGCACAAAAATCAGCAGCAAACTGAGAATTAAAAAGGTCCATTTCCCTCCAGGCAGATCTGAAAAAAGACGCAAGATCAGTTCATCGCCACCCATACCAACAAACACCAACCCAAAGGCGGTGGCACCGATAAAGATGAGAAACACCATGCTGGTCAGGTGTGCGGATTTTTGCATGGCATCACGTAAGTTCACCAAGGTAAGGCGTTTACGCAGCGCTGCCAAAATAAGCGAGCCTAACGCGCCAACGGCAGCTGACTCAGTGGGTGAGGCAATACCGTAAAAAATGGAGCCCAGTACCGCGATAATCAAAAATAACGGTGGCAGCAAACTGGTAATAACACTTTTCCACAAAGCAGCTGATTGTGCGCTGTTGTCTTGTACGGCGGGTGCCAACTGTGGATGCCGCCAGGCGATATACATTATATATAGTATGTATGCCAACACCAGCAACGTACCGGGCACGATAGCACCGATAAACAAATCTCCTACCGGTACACCGATAACATCGCCTAATAGGATCAGAATAATGCTGGGAGGAATGATTTGCCCCAACGTACCGGAAGCAGCGATTGTGCCACTGGCTAATGCAGGAGAATAACCACGCTTTAACATCGCAGGTAAGGCAATCACGGTCATGGTGACAACAGATGCGCCGACAACGCCGGTCGTTGCTGCCAGTAAGGCGCCTACCATGACCACGGATATGGCCAAACCACCACGGATATGCCCAAATAACCGCCCCATGGTATCGAGTAACTCTTCTGCGGCACCTGACTTTTCCAACACGACACCCATAAAGACAAATAACGGGACAGCCAGCAAGGTAAAGTTCGTCATCACCCCCCAGATACGAAATGGCAACAGCTGGAAAAAATCAATTCCGAGAAAGATACTGCCAAACAGCAGGGAGATGGCACCAAGAATAAAGGCGACTGGATAACCGGTGAGCAGCAGCAGGATCAACAGTAAAAACATCAGCAGCGCAAAATATTCCACTATTTTTGCTCCTGTAACTGCCGAAGTTTGCGGATCTGTTTGATTAACTCAGCGACAGACTGAATCAGCAGCAATATAAACCCCAGTAAAATTGCTGACTTAAGGATAAAGCGGTAGGGTAAGCCACCGGGATCCGGCGAGCCTTCCTGATACAAATATGCGTTGTAAGCAAATGGCCAGCTGCTTATCAACACCAATACACAAAACGGCATCAGGAATAACAAGATACCGATAATATCAATCCAGGCGCGCTGGCGATCGTTTACCCACTGACTGCGATACAGAATATCGACTCGCACATGACCATCGTGTTTAAGGGTATAGGCGCAGCCGATCAGAAAGAGCAGTGCAAAGATATGCCATTCCAGCTCTTGCAAGCCAACAGAACCGTGGTGGAACATGTATCGCATCATAACGTCATAACAGGTAAGCAAGACGAGTAGCAATACCAGCCAGCTGTTGAGTTTTCCGGTGGTTTCGGTGAGGCGATCTATTGCTGTTGCCAGTGAGGTGAAAAGTCGATCCATGGTCATTATTATAAGTAAAAGATAAACATCGGAGTTTCCCACAAACAAAGTTATTGCTCCAGACGAAATTCAGCGGTTAACTTTCTGTAACAAGTAAAAGTTGAAGTGATAAAGTGACTGTGACTAAAACAAGAGGAAAGACGGTATGAATAACACCAGTTTGCGCGATAGTGGTGAAAAAGCTCAGCTGATACGCCTGCTCTATATGTTGTTATATGGTTTTGTGCTTTACTTGACGATGTCAGTATTGGCACTTGTCGTCATTGTGCAGTTTGTGTTTGCCTTGTTCAGTGGCCGTCCCAACGAATCGATCCGCGGTTTTTCACGCGACCTGGCGCAGTTTATTCATCAAACGGTTTTATTTCTCAGCTACAACAGTGAACGAAAACCCTTTCCTTTCACCCCGTTATATGAGGAGGTAGAGAGCGAAGCGGTCTATGAACGACAGGAATATGAAGCGGAGTATGAAGACATAACAGTTACCGATGTTGAACCAGACACAGACACGCCCAAAGATAAATTTGATTAAAGGAATACGGATCTTCTCATGTTAATTGTCATTTCACCTGCTAAAACGCTTGATTTTGATACCCCCCCTCATACTGAACATTACACTGAACCGCGGTTTTTGGCGGAATCGCAACAACTTGTTGATCAATTGAAGCAGCTCTCTGCTCAAGACATTGGCAGCTTGATGAAAATCAGCGACAAACTGGCGGGGCTGAATCTGGCCCGGTTTCAGCAATGGGAGTTGCCGTTCACCAATAAAAATGCAAAGCAGGCAGTATTGGCCTTTAAGGGCGATGTTTATACCGGCCTTAATGCTGAAACACTTGACGACAGCGGGCTGCTATTTGCCCAGCAGCATTTGCGAATCCTGTCCGGTTTGTATGGTGTTTTGCGGCCATTGGACCTGATACAGCCTTATCGACTGGAAATGGGGACTCCGCTGTCGAATAAAGCCGGTAAAGATCTTTACCATTTCTGGGGCGATCAATTACGTCAATCGCTGGAAACAGAAGCTGCGTTGCAAGATGGCATTTTGATTAACCTGGCCTCTAATGAATATTTTAAGGCGGTTAATAGCAAAAAGCTCAAGGCAACCATTATTACTCCGGTGTTCAAAGACTGGAAAAACGGCCAATATAAAATGATCAGTTTTTACGCCAAAAAAGCGCGCGGGCTGATGAGCCGTTATATCATCGACCAGCAAATCACCACTGCCGAAAAACTGAAGGAGTTTGATGTGGAAGGTTATCGCTTCAGTGCGGAAATGAGTCAGGAAAATGAATGGGTTTTTCTGCGTGACCACAGCTGATGCGAGTCAGGTGTATTGATGCAACAGGCACATTATTTGGGTTGGCGTTGTCAAACTATTGAAGTCAAACTAGGCAAATAGACGGATTTATGACTGGTCACTCCAGACGCAAGCAACTGACCAAGCGGTGGTTTCCAGGGTGGAGCAATGAGTAAACAGGAGCAGGAGATAGCGACAGTGTTAACACCGGGAAGGTATTTTTTTGCCCTGCAACCTGATTTGACCGCACGCATGCAGATTCAGCAAATCATCAAGCGCCTGCCGGATAATCCGCCACTTCAATTGCAGACCACGGATAACCTGCATCAGACATTAGTTTTTCTTGGGCAATTGACCAAAATGCAACTGGAGCAGCTGTTGCCACGAGTGCAGCTGCTTTATTGCCCGCCGATAACCATGCAGTTTGAGCTGATTTCCTGGTGGTCGAAACCAAAAGTATATTGTTTGACCTGTCGCAACGCCGAAGAGGCTTTATATACTCTGGTCGATCAACTGGAAAAGATGGCACTGGCGGCAGGCATTGCAATTGAGTCGCGCCCCTATCAGCCCCATATCACCCTGGCCCGCAAAGCCATGCAGACTATTTCTGTGCCGATTGCGCCGGTGCGTTTTACCGCAAAATCACTGTTATTGATGAAATCGGTCGCTACTGCTCATGGGCCACAGTACATTGCAGTAAAACAATGGCCGATAAGTGTCGTTTAATGGTGACATTACTCACGTATATCCGTGAAAATCTGTTATAAAAACAATGGTATCCCGGCGAGTCAGCCAAAAGATGAACTTTAAAACCGCACTGTTATTGTTTATGGCGTTATTTGTGGCCAGCGTCAGTGGACAGACAGCTATTGCAGCGAAATCACTGCGTGTGGGGGGGTATGAAAACGCACCCAAGCTGACACTAAACCAGCAGGGGCAGGTCAGTGGTATTTTGGG
>CANRLD010000144.1 GCA_947631375.1 uncultured Methylophaga sp.
GTTCGTCGCGCTGCTCTGCCAGTCTTAGCATGGTATTGAGAAAATTATGTCCGCGTCTGTCATACACCCAGCTGGTTCTGAAAATCAGATGATTGCAACCACTGGTGATAATGGCTTGTTCACCTTCCAGTTTTGTCAGCCCATAATGGTTTAATGGTCCAGTGGCATCTGTCTCAAGCCATGATGACGGTTTACTGCCGTCAAACACATAGTCAGTTGAATAGTGTACCAAGGGGATTGCCAGTTTTTTTGCTTCTTCGGCAAGGATCGCCGGCGCAATGGCATTGATTTGTCTGGCCAGATCGGTTTCCTGCTCGGCCTTATCAACTGCTGTATAAGCCGCAGCATTCACAATCAACTCCGGCTTATTGAGATGAATAATCTGGCGAATGGCGGTGACATCAGTGAGATCTAATGACTTTCTTGTGGTGACCAGCAACTGGCCCAAGCAGGCCAGACTACGTTGTAGTTCATAACCTACCTGCCCTTGTCCGCCTATCAGTAGTATGTTCACGCTAAAAGGTCTCTGCCTGGTTAAAGGCGGTACCTTGTTGATCTTTATTTGATAACACAGGCGTCAAATCGCCCAATGGCCAGTCTATTGCCAAATCGGCATCATCCCAGGCGACGGTGCGTTCATATTCGGGCGCATAATAATCGGTTGTTTTATATAAAAAATCAGCGCTATCACTGAGCACCAAAAAACCGTGAGCAAACCCGGCAGGCACCCAGAATTGTTCTTGTCCTTCTGCCGTTAACACCGCGCCGGTCCATTGGCCAAACGTTTTTGAATCCTTACGCATGTCAACGGCTACATCAAATACCTGCCCCGCCGTTACCCTGACCAGCTTGCCTTGCGGCTGTTTGATTTGATAGTGCAGGCCGCGCAGCACGCCTTTGGCGGAGCGGGAGTGATTATCCTGAACAAACTCAATATCCAGCCCGAGCAATTGCTCAAAGGTTTTTTTGTTATAACTTTCCAGAAAAAATCCCCGTTCATCGCCAAATTTCTTCGGTGTCAGCAATTTTACGTCAGGGATGTCGGTATCAGTGACTAACATCAGTAAATTGTCTCGTTCAGGATATTGAGCAGATATTGACCATAACCACTTTTTAATAATGGCTGCGCCAATTGTTCCAACTGCTCGGCATTAATATACCCCATGCGGTAGGCAATCTCTTCCGGACACATCACTTTTAAGCCTTGGCGTTGCTCAAGGGTCTGGATAAACATCGAGGCATCCAGCAACGAGTCATGTGTTCCGGTATCCAGCCAGGCCATGCCTCGTCCCATCACTTGCACATTGAGTTTGCCATTATCCAGGTAAGCCTGATTAACATCGGTAATTTCCAGTTCACCTCGTGCTGACGGCTTGAGGTTGCGGGCAATTTCTACCACGTTGTTGTCGTAGAAATAGAGCCCGGTGATGGCATAACGCGATTTGGGTTTAAGCGGTTTTTCTTCAATATTCAAGGCTTTGCCGTGTTCATTAAAGGCAACAACGCCATACCGCTCTGGATCACTGACCGGATAGGCAAAAACAGTCGCGCCTTCCTGATTTTCATCCGCTTCTTGCATCATGTCAGCCAAATCATGGCCGTAATAGACGTTATCGCCCAACACTAATGCACAAGGATCATTCGCAATAAAATCAGCGCCAAGCGTAAATGCCTGAGCAATGCCTTCCGGCTTATCTTGGACGATATAGGAGAGATTCAACCCCCATTTACTGCCATCCCCCAGTAATTGTTCCAGTCGCGGGGTGTCTTGCGGTGTTGAAATAACGCAAATATCACGCATCCCCGCCAGCATCATCGTGGCCAGTGGATAATAAATCATCGGTTTATCGTAAACCGGTAACAATTGTTTGCAGATAGACTGTGTTACCGGATATAAGCGCGTCCCACTGCCGCCAGCCAGTACAATTCCTTTGCGACTCATTTACTGTCTCCTAAGCCCAGCCTTTGCTGGTAGCTGCCATCCATCACGTTTTCCACCCATTGGCGATTATCCAGATACCATTGCACTGTTTTGCGTAAGCCTGTGTCAAAGGTTTCCAGAGGTTTCCAACCGAGTTCACGTTCAATTTTACTCGCATCTATCGCATAGCGGGCATCATGCCCTGGGCGATCGGTGACAAATTCAATCAGATTCTGATGTGGCCGGTGTGGAGATTCCGGTAATAACTCATCCAGAATAACGCAAATCCGTTGCACCACATCCAGATTGGTATGCTCATTAAAGCCGCCGATATTATAGGTTTCACATAATTTACCTTCGGCTAGCACCAAACGCAGCGCCCGGGCGTGGTCATCAACAAACAACCAGTCTCGAATATTGTCACCTTTACCGTAAATTGGCAGAGGTTTTCCGGCCAGTGCGTTATAAATAACCACGGGAATCAACTTTTCCGGAAACTGATAAGGGCCATAATTGTTGGAACAATTGGTCATCAGCACCGGTAAACCATAGGTGTGATGCCAGGCGCGAACCAGATGATCGCTACCGGCTTTAGTTGCTGAATAAGGTGAGTTGGGCTGATACGCGGTGGTTTCAGTAAATAAGCCGGTTTCGCCCAGCGTGCCATAGACTTCATCGGTTGAAATATGGTGGAAACGAAACTGTTCAGCATCGGTAGTGGAAAGTGACTTCCAATATTTTCTGGCAGCTTCCAGCAAGGTATAGGTACCTACCACATTGGTCTGCACAAAATCCGCCGGACCATCGATCGACCGATCGACATGCGATTCCGCAGCCAAATGCATAATCGCGCCCGGTTGATACTGTGCAAATATTCTATCCATCGCCTTGGCATCGCAAATATCTGCCTGCTCAAAATGATAGTTTGGTGAATCGTCTACTTCCGCTAACGATTCCAGATTACCGGCATAAGTCAATTTATCAATATTAACAACAATGGTATCGGTTTCAGTGAGTAGTTGACGAACTAATGCCGAACCAATAAAACCGGCACCGCCAGTCACAAGCAGAGTATTTTTATTCACGTTGTTGTGTTCACTTTTGAGTTTTAGAAAATCAGAACGACCGTCCTTAGGCCACGTGAAAGTTAGCACTGACAGGATCTAAAAATCAACTTGAAAGGAGAATGGAGTGAAAAGTGGCACGCCCGGCAGGACTCGAACCTGCTACCCTCGGCTTAGAAGGCCGATGCTCTATCCAGATGAGCTACGGGCGCATGAATAACCTAAAGTGAGGTGTAAGCAGTCAGTATTTAAAGTGGTCGGGGCAGAGAGATTCGAACTCCCGACCCTCTGGTCCCAAACCAGATGCGCTACCAGACTGCGCTATGCCCCGACATTTCCAAGGACGACATCCTCGAAGAAGGCGAAATAATACGCTGAAGCAGGTAGCGAGTCAACTGCTCCACGATAATTTTTGCCGTTGCACATACAACGTGCGATCATAGCCGCTTTTGAAAGACCGGGATGCACAGAATGACTGCTCAAATCATCGATGGAAAGGCAATTGCCGCCGAGCTTAAACAGAAAATCAGAGCCGCCACCCAAATGCGGTTAGCCACCGGTAAGCGCCCCCCAGGTCTTGCTGTGGTGCTTATCGGTGATGATCCAGCATCAAAAGTGTATGTCGGAAGTAAACGCCGTAGCTGTGAAGAGGTCGGATTTAAATCAGAATCTTTTGATTTACCCGCCTCTACCACGCAAGAGACATTGCTTGAGGTGATTTCAACACTCAATCAAGACGATGAAATTGATGGCATCTTGGTGCAATTGCCACTGCCATCTCATATCAATGCTGATGTTGTTATCGAGCACATTGCGCCACATAAGGATGTAGATGGTTTTCATCCATACAATATTGGCCGTTTGGTACAGCGCAACCCGCAACTTCGTCCGTGTACCCCAAAAGGGGTGATCACCATGCTCCAATCCTCCGGCATAGAGTTAAAAGGAAAGGAAGCTGTGGTCGTTGGTGCATCCAATATCGTCGGACGACCAATGGCGCTTGAATTACTATTAGCTGGTTGCACAACAACCGTTTGCCATCGCATGACAAAGGATTTGGAAGCCCACGTGCGTCGCGCAGAAATTTTAGTGGTCGCAGTCGGTAAGGCCAACTTTATTCCGGGCGACTGGATCCGTGACGGCGCGGTTGTTATTGATGTGGGGATTAACCGACTGGAAAACGGCACGCTAACAGGTGATGTCGAGTTTGATAGTGCCAGTCAGAAAGCGGCATGGATCACTCCGGTACCAGGAGGCGTCGGCCCAATGACGGTCGCTACCCTGCTTGAAAATACACTGTTTGCAGCAGAACATTTACATATCTAGCCTGAACTTGCTCCCCTGCTACGCTCAGCAGGGGAGCAAACAACTTACAACACCTATTTCCGCCATTGCCAGTCACGGATTTCCGGCAAATCCTCACCGTGCTGCTTCTGCTTTCACGCTACCGGGTTGCTTCACCTTAACGGCATCAATCCGCAAACCACCGTTTTACGCAGAAGACTAGAGTTTTCGCCAGCTGGTTTTACCGGCAGCATCTTCCAGCACAATGCCCATCGCAGTGAGTTCGTCACGGATTTGATCGGCGCGGTTCCAATCTTTGGCAGTACGGGCTGCATTTCGCTCGGCAATTAATTGTTCAACTTTGCCGCTTTCATCCTGTTGGCCACCGGTGAGAAAGTCATCTGCAGCCTGCTGAAATAAACCCAGCACTTCCCCGAAACTCAACAATAATCCCGCCAGATAGGCGGCGCGTTGCTGATCTGAGTCTTCATGCACTTTATTTAGCGCCTGACGAACATCTGCCAGCACGGATAATGCTTGGG
>CANRLD010000145.1 GCA_947631375.1 uncultured Methylophaga sp.
GAAAATGGCTCGGGCACCAGAGCAGCTATTGAGCAACATTGTCAGCGATACCGCCTGCAACTGAAAACTGCTATGGAGTTAGGTTCCACTGAGGGTATCAAACATTTTGTCATCGCCGGCCTTGGCGTAGCGATTTTGCCTAAGCTCAGTATTACGGCGGAATTACAGACAGGCGTCTTAAAAACTATCCCCGTTCAGGATTTACCCATTCGCCGTTCCTGGTGTCTGGTGCACCCGATGGGAAAACATTCTTCGCCTCTCGCACAAGCATTTATCGATCATGTCTACGCACATCTTGAGCAAATCCATGCTCATTTTAGACAGGTGTAACCCTCTTCCCTGCTGCACCAACTTAATTTTCGGCTATTTTAATGATAGAAGCCTGCAGTTTAGGCAGATATACTAACTGCACGGGATAGCATCCCGCTTACAAAAAAATTAATGACAAGCAAAGGAGAATGGGATGTTACATGACAGCAATGAACGCTATGGTTCGCTGACACGTTTTTTTCACTGGGTGATGGCGGTATTAGTCTTACAGCAGTTTTTTAAATTTGCTGATCGCATTAATGATGGCGAACATTGGTTAGGGGATACGTTTGGTCCATGGCATGGTTCGATTGGTGCAGTTATCTTTGTACTTGTCATCTTGAGATTAATCTGGACCATGAAGCAAAGGGCACAACGCCCGGTGAATGCGGGTCTTGATGGCAGAATTGCCACTGCAGCTCACCGATTAATGTATTTATCCATGCTGGTTATGCCCGTGCTTGGTGTTCTTTATGTACATGGTAAAGGCTATCCAGTGAAAATATTTGGCTACGAATTGCTGAGTAAACCGGCCACGGAAGAAGTGCCCTGGGCACTTGCTTTTGGTGAGTGGCACTCTCCTTTTGCCTTCTTGCTGATCTTTTTGGTTCTGGCGCATATTGCCGGCGCGCTTTACCATCACTTCATCGAAAAGGATGATGTGTTAAAACGCATGATCTAAAACTTAACGATTAAAGCTACAAAAAAAGCCTTGTCGATACAGAGATCGACAAGGCTTTTTTTATGATAGAAATTTATAACTGGCTTAATTGCTCACCGATCTTTTTTACCAGCGCCTCGTCGTTTTCTTCATTGGCCATACGTTCAGCCCGTTCAAATGACTGACGGGCTTCTGCAGGCATTTCTAACGCAGCATACAGATGGCCTAAATGGTAATGAAACAAGGCTATCGCATTGATATCTCCAGCTGCTTTTTCCAAAGCCGGTCTGGCTTCATCATAGTTTCCCAGTTTATAACTTACCCAGCCAAAGGTATCAGCAAAGTATGGCTGTTCAGAATCACGGAACCGACTGGATAACACCAGCGCACGTTGCAGATTTTCTGGTGACTCAAACTGATCCGACAACAAGCTGGCCAGATTATTTGCTGCCACATCAATTGATGGATCACGGGCAATCACTTGCTCATACAACTCTCTGGCTCTTTCGTACTCTTGTTTGGATTCATGGGTTGAAGCCAACTGCAAAGCCAACTGATTATTGTCCGGTGCCTGGCGCATCCCCTGTTCGAACGCCGCTATCGCCGCGTCTGGTTCGTTATTCAGATAATGCAGGTTTGCTTTTAAACTGTAGCCCGCAGTCCACTCGGCATCTTTGGCCAGGCCGCGATCAATCGTCGCAATCGACTCTGTTAGGTTACCTTCCATACGGTAGTAATCGGCCAATACCAGATAGCCATTATTCAATTCAGGATGGTTGCTTATATGCTCATTTAAAAATGTTTTAATCTGTTCCTTTTGATCTTGTTGAAAATAAATAGCCATTATTTGCTGCAAGGCTCTGGTCAATGAAGGATCCAGTTGCAAGGCTGCCTCATATTCAGCAATCGCCAACGTGCTGTCATTCAAGCCTTGGTACATTTGTGCTGTTAATAAATGCGTTAGTGCCGAAGAGGATGTCAGTCCATCAATCGCTTCCTGTGTTCCCGCCCAGTCACGTTTGAGAATACGAACCTGAGCCAAAGCCTGTAGCAACTCTTCATTGGCACGGTTACCTTCCAATGCCCTGACCAGTACGGTTTCAGTACGATCCAGATCATTACTACGCATCAGCACACTGGCAACAGATAA
Source organism: uncultured Methylophaga sp. (assembly GCA_947631375.1). Taxonomy (GTDB): domain Bacteria; phylum Pseudomonadota; class Gammaproteobacteria; order Nitrosococcales; family Methylophagaceae; genus Methylophaga. The sequence continues at coordinate 2,121 of CANRLD010000145.1, forward strand.
AGCAGCTTGCGGATTCGCCGGATTGGCTGCTAAAGCCTGTCTAAAACTGTTCTCTGCCAGCTCGGAGGAACCAGTCAATGAATAAGCTTGTGCCAGCAACACCAGTGCTTCATCCAGCTCGGCATTATTGCGAATCAACACCCGAAGACTGCTGATAGCAGCATCGTATTGTTCATCTCTTAATTGTAGTTTTGCTTTTAGTAATAACGCCTCTTCATGCTCTGACGAAATGGCCAGCACCTCATTTACCATCGCTTCCGCTTCAGCATACTCACCACTCTGGGCCTTGATCCCGGCTACCGTTGCCCGGGCACGTAGACCAATGGGGCTATTTGGCTCAGAAGCAATAATGGATTCCAGCTCTGAAACCATCTGATCTTGCTTGCCTTGTCGGCTCAGTATTTCTATCTTGGCAAAACGTAAATCCTGATTATCTGGTTTCGCTGCGATAAATTCATCCAGTTTTTTCATCGCCAGATTCTCATCACGGCTGTTAATCAGCGCAACCAGCACCATCATGGTTTCAGTATCATCGGGATTGTTGGCAACGTATTCTTCCAGCACTGCCCGGGAATCGTCATAGCGATTCATTGATTCGTTTAATATTCTGGCCAGTGAAACCGCTACCCAGCTTTCATTGGGATATTCAGGCAATAGCTCCCGGTAAAACGCTTCCATAGCGGGGTAGTTATTGCTTTCCTGAAAAATACTGAGCTTAATCAACTTCAGCGGCATCGCATCTGGATAAAGTACCAGCGCTTCCTCAACCGCCACTAACGCTTTACTGCTCTGACCGCTGTTCTTATACAGCATCACTCTTGCCGTTAACGCTTCCATGTTATGCGGCTCAACCGCCAGAACGCGGGTAATTTCTTTATCCGCCATGCCAAAGTTTTCTTGTTTTATATAGGCCGTCGCCTTGAGCAAAATGGCTTCTTGATTATCAGGTTCCAGTGATAATGCTTTTTCAGCCTGAGCCATGGCCTCATCCAATTGTCCGGAGACAAGGCGGAGTTGACCAAGTTTGACAATTGCTGGTACGTGTTCAGGTTGCAATGACTCCACTGTTATCAGGTTGGAATACATGCTTTTCCAGTTCTGACCTTTCTCATCAATCAGCGCGAGCTGATAATATCCTTCCGCTTCCAATGGATTGATTTGCAGAGCATTTCTGAATTCCAGCCGTGCTTTTTCCAACTCACCTTGCTCGATTAACTGCTTGCCACTTTCGATAAACCGTGCTGAAGAATCTTCAGCTGATCCACAACCTGAAATCACACCAGCTAACAGTGCGGCCAACAGTGAGCGTTTAAAATTTTTCATATCCATATTCCTAACCTACTCTGCAATATATCGGCTTAGTTCCGGAGTCGTGTGCTGCATTAACGACTGAATTCTCGTATCAGCCTGCTGATGACTTTCGCCAGGTAAAATCGGGGTCACGTAACGAACCAATGCACCATCAGTCCTGTTTTCCAATAACGCATCTCTGAACAAAAACCATTTATTCAGGTATTCGTTGGCTATTTGGCGGCTGCGACCCTGGAACCAATAATAAACCAACTGTTCTTGATCGCCATTTTTGATAATAACCCGGTTAATCGGTTTGCCAGCGACTTCAGTACGACGGAAATCTGCAATTTCCCAACCGCCACCGGGAATACATACCCTCGGTGAATGTGGCGATACGCCTTTGCGTTGCGATTCATAATAGGCGACATAAAGGTTGACCACATTGCTGTCAATGCCAACAAAGTTACTAAACAGATAGTCTGTCATGCCTAATTTGCCCACGACTTGCTCATCAAGCTTTTCATGTTGTCCAAGCCAGTCAGGATATTGTAAAGGGAAACTGATGAAGTCTTCGTGCGCAGGCACTTCTTCGACACGGTTATCAACCAGCTTGGTTGATAACAAGGCAGTTACCAGTATCAAAATAACAATGATTATCGGCGCATAAGAATAACGGTTGCTGCTTCTGCCACTAAACACACTACCTACCGGCACATGCTCTACCACACCAAACAGTTGCGAGAGTGTTTTTCGACTGGGAGCAATTTTTTCAAGCAGTACGACCAGTAAAAACAACATGGCAGCACATGCCATAAAGATGATCCACTCCTCAAAGTCATGCAAAAACCCTTCGGCCATGGAGATGCCCCAATTATCGACCATCACCCCAATCGCACCGATACGGAAGCTGTTCATAAAAATCGTGATAGGAATCGTCATCAAAAAGACGACGGCACGTTTCCAAAATGCTGCTTGATAGAAATATGCTGCAATAAACCCAAGGCTCATCAATGGAAACAGGTAACGCAAGCCACTACACGCTTCAACGACCTGTAGTTGATAGACACCAAGATCAATAATATTGCCTTCGAGAAACACCGGAATCTGGAACAGTCGGATGACCTGAACCCCCAACCAAGAGGAAAACAGCTGTAACTTGGCGGTAAGCACTACCTCAATAACATAAGGCAACGGGATGGCAAATAATAATAAAAGGATGGGGGCAAAAGTATATTTTGTGGCGCGGCCCACCGTTATCATGGACAAGCCGAGGAGAACCATCACAAAGGAGTACTGTATCAATAGATATAACGCACTGATTTCACCGACAATAAACACAACCAGTGCAATAAAGATTAGCGCCACCCCAGACCACATCG
>CANRLD010000146.1 GCA_947631375.1 uncultured Methylophaga sp.
TGCACTTCAGGCCGGCTTGTCAGCCGCGGGAGTGGATGTGTATTTGTTGGGGCCGATGCCAACACCTGCGGTTGCGTATTTGACACGTACCTTTCATGCACAGGCTGGTATCGTTATTAGCGCGTCGCATAATCCTTATCATGATAACGGCATCAAATTCTTTTCTGAGCAAGGCACCAAACTGCCTGATGCGGTAGAGCTGGCGATTGAAGCGATGCTGGAGCAGCCGATCAAAACGGTGGATTCAGCACATCTTGGCAAGGCGCATCGTATTTCCGATGCCGCTGGACGCTATATCGAATTTTGTAAAAGCACGATCTCTACCGGTGTCGATTTAGCCAATTTAAAAATCGTGTTGGATTGTGCGCATGGCGCAACCTATCACATTGCACCCAATGTCTTTCGTGAGTTGGGCGCAAAAGTCATTCTGATGGGCGCTGAACCCGACGGTTTAAACATTAACCAGAACTGTGGTTCGACCGAACCGCGGTTATTGCAGGCGAGTGTGCTGGAAAACCGCGCTGACCTCGGGATTGCGTTGGACGGTGACGGCGATCGCCTGATTATGGTGGACCATCAAGGGGAACTGGTTGATGGTGACGATATTTTGTTTATTATCGCTCGGGCGCGGCAACGTGCTGGCGAATGTAAGGCCCATGTCGTTGGGACACAGATGTCAAATCTGGGGTTGCAGCATGCGTTGGAAAAATATGACATTACGCTGCACCGTGCTGATGTCGGCGACCGTTATGTGATGGAAAAACTGCTTGAGGTCGATGGCTTGATTGGTGGAGAAGCTTCCGGCCATATCATTTGCCTGGATAAAACCAGTACTGGCGATGGAGTGGTTGCTGCCCTCCAGGTGCTGGCGGAAATACAGCAAACAGGCAGCAGCCTGCACGAGTTGCGCTCTGCAGTGATCAAGTATCCACAATGTCTGATCAATGTGCGTATAACCAATCTGGTTAATTTGCAGGATTATCCGCAAATTCAGGCAGCGGTTAAGGACGTTGAAGCCCAGCTGGGAAATGAAGGTCGTGTGCTGTTAAGAGCGTCAGGTACTGAGCCAGTTATCAGAGTCATGGTGGAAGGTCATGATGCGACACGAACCAACCAGCTCGCTCGCTCTCTGGCAGAGCAGATAGAGGTGATTTTGCAAGGCTGATATAGTCAGATATCTTTCAGGTATTTATCTGTCTGCCGTCATTGCTTTATCAATGGGCAGCCGGTAACCTTTACGCTTCATATTTTTTTGAGAGTGGGTGTCTGTGCGCAAACCGTTGGTCGCTGGTAACTGGAAAATGAACGGCTCTAGCGCCAGTAACAAATTGTTGCTCGATGCGATATTGGCGCAGAAAGATTCTTTTGCTTCGATAGACGTTGCCTTATTTCCCTCCGCGCTTTACATACAGCAGGTACAGTCTGCGTTAACAGGCACAGGACTCTATTGGGGCACGCAAAATGTGTCACAGTTTGATAGCGGGGCGTATACCGGTGAAATTTCAGCCGTGATGCTGCGAGACTTTGGCTGTCAGTATGTGTTAATCGGCCACTCTGAACGGCGTTGTTTATATGCTGAGCTGAATCTGGATCAGGTATTTCTTGATCACATTATTGCCGAAAAGTATGAAATGTCCGTGCGTCACGGCATTACGCCAATTATCTGTATTGGTGAAAGTCCGGAAGAACATTCGATGGGACGTACAGAAGAGATGGTTGCCCGCGTGCTGGATATTCTTATTGCGCAACAGGGCGTTGCGGCATTGTCAAAAGCCGTCTTGGCCTACGAGCCGGTGTGGGCTATTGGTACAGGCAAGACAGCCAGCCCTGAATGGGCGCAGGACGTACATTCTTTCATGCGCCAGCGGATCGCAAAACACGATGCGCAGGTTGCCGCATCACTTAGAATACTTTACGGCGGCAGCGTAAAAGGTAATAATGCTGCCCCATTATTCGCCAAGCCAGATATTGATGGTGGGTTAATCGGCGGCGGTTCGCTTGATGCCGACGAGTTTGTCCAGATTTGCTTGGCTGCCGTACAAAAATAGGAAATTAAATGGATGCATTGGTTTTAGTGTTCCACGTTGTGGTATCACTACTGTTAATTGGTTTGATCTTGATTCAGCATGGTAAAGGCGCTGATGCCGGTGCGGCATTTGGTGGTGGCGGTGGTGGAGCATCTGGCAGTTTGTTTGGTAGCCAGGGCTCTGCTTCTTTTTTAAGTCGTAGCAGTGCTGTTCTGGCAACGATTTTCTTTGTGACTAGCCTGTCACTGGCGTATCTGGCCGGCAACACCGAACGTGTACAGAGCGTAACTGACTCGCTCATGATAGAGCAGCCGGTCGAAGAAGCGCCTGTAGACTTGCCAGAATTTCCGTAAAATATTATTCCGTTAGTTAATTGCCGTCGTGGTGAAATTGGTAGACACGCTATCTTGAGGGGGTAGTGCCCTAGGGTGTGCCGGTTCGACTCCGGCCAGCGGCACCATTATATGAGCCAAGTGTTTGTAAATTCAGATGCTTGGCTTTTTTGTATCCGATAGTTTTATTACGTCAAGTGGCACTTTGGGGGAGTAGATCAACTTGGGCACAGACTGGCGAAAATACTATTAAAACGGCGTATAACCTCAGTGGATGGTATTAACTTAGGTGCCTTAGCGGTAGGTTTATCTCGCTGCAAAAATACCCGGAGCACCTATACTGCTGTAATTTTGTAGCGTTATGTGGCAGTACTAATAGAGCTGTGTTCTCTGTCCATAAGATGAGTTCTGTAACGGCTGGTAGATTGTCAGCTAAATTGCTAAAATGAAGCATTAAAAGGGTGTCGTCGCGCTGTTGCGGTAAGACAGGTTTTTGCTTGGGTCGGGCCGCCCTCGCTGGAGACTACCTGATGATTCAACGCAAGCCTGAGCAGGCTTTTCCTCGTGCCCAGCTTTTTACTGAACGTGCTTTATCCACTGTCGAACGCTTCATGCACATCCAGGCTTCCAGTGGACTTGTCTTATTGATTTCCGCTGCCTTGGCGTTAGTCTGGGCCAATTCTGAATTTGCTCCTTCCTATCATGCACTCTGGCATATGCCGCTCTCTATCGGGCTAGGCGATTTAAGTTTTTCCCAACCGCTTCATTTTTGGATCAATGATGTATTGATGACCATTTTCTTCCTTGTTGTCGGTATGGAAGTGAAACGTGAGATTCATGAAGGTTCACTAAGCAATATGCGCCAAGCGGTACTGCCTCTTGCGGCAGCGTTTGGCGGGGTAATGGTGCCGGCAGCTTTATATTTGGCATTCAATATGAACAGCGTAGGCCTGAATGGCTGGGCCATCCCAGCGGCTACGGATATTGCGTTTGCGGTTGGGCTGCTTGCATTGCTGGGGCGTTCTGTTCCAAATAATGTGCGGATCTTTCTACTGGCGCTTGCGATCATTGATGATATTGCTGCCATTCTTATTATCGCGTTGTTTTATTCAGAAGGACTGGATTTAAGTGGTTTTCTGGTCGCCGGCGTAGGGGTATTGATGGTGCTGACGCTTCAGCAAATGGGGATTGGCAACGCCTATGCCTATGTCATTCCCGGAGCGGTAGTGTGGATTGGCTTACTGATAACCGGCGCTCACCCAACTTTGGCCGGGGTGATGCTGGGCTTGATGACGCCGGTGATCCCCATACGTATGCGTGAGCGGCCTTTGGAGATGTTATCGCGCATTACCAAGGAGCTGAGCGGGCGTAGTCAGGGAGACGACGAGTTGGAATTTATGAATAAGCAACTGCGTGGACTACGGCTGGCTCAGCGAGAGCTAATGCCCCCCGCTATGCGAGTGCAGACCGCGCTTCATCCCTGGGTGGCTTTTGTCATCATGCCAATCTTCGCATTTGCCAATGCGGGAATCACAATAGAAGGCATTGACCTGTCGGTTAATGGCGCCTACTGGGTCACCTTGGGCGTACTCGCAGGACTGGTAGTAGGTAAGCCAGTAGGCATTTTTGGTATGACGTGGCTGATGGTGCGCCTTGGTGTGTGTACGCTGCCGGTGGGCGTAACTTGGGCCGGCATTTTGTTGCTTAGCCTATTCGCAGGGGTAGGCTTTACCATGTCGATCTTCATTGGCATGTTGGCTTTTTCTGATCCCAACTTGCTTGCGGCTGCAAAATTAGGTGTGCTGGGCGGATCCGTGGTTGCAGCTGTCTTGGGCTTATTGTGCGGTATCGTTTTGATCCGTAGACAGTCGAAGCTCAATCGCAGTGACTGACAGGTTTGCCAAGTCTTCAGCTCGCGGATGAATATCATTCGCTTTGAGAGGGAGGCTGCTAAAGCTGTGTCCTTTTGAATAACACTTCCTCGGCGAGCCTCCTTTCGACTGCTGAAATGGTTTTGTTAAGCGTAACGTTTACGTTTTTGCCAGAGGCCAGCCAGAAACAGCAGCATGGCGATCCAGATAAAAGCAAATGTTACTAAACGCTGTGGCGGATAGGACTCATTCAGTACGAAAACACCGATGAGAAACTGAATCGTAGGGTTGATATACATAATAAAACCGACCACTGACAAATCAATGCGACTGGCAGCCATCGCAAATAAAACCAGCGGTAGTGCGGTCAGTAACCCCGAACTGATTAACAGTAGAGAAAGCTCTGTGGAGTGACCAAACGCCAGAGTATGTTCTGGACTTGCGGTTTGCCAAAAAATCCATAACAGAGCAAACGGAGCGACCCATAAGGTTTCCAGCGTTAAACCATTTACTCCGTCGACCGGATGTTTTTTACGGATGAGG